>NZ_CP005087.1 GCF_001563265.1 Sphingobium sp. TKS
ATGACCAAGCGCCGCGATCCGAACCCGGAGTTCGATTTTTTCATTCCGCTGATGAACGACCTTCCGCTGAAAGATCAGCGGGAGGTGATGGAGCGGCCGTTTTTCTCGCTCCAGAAGCGCAAGCGCCTCAAGCCGATCGAGTATCGCAGCCCGGACGGCGAGGCGTGGGTGAAGGTCGAGGCGATGCCGGCCTATGGCATGGCGACGATATGGGACGCCGATATTCTCATTTGGGCCGCGTCCGTCCTCAACCGGATGAAGGAGCAGGGCGTCAACGACCTGCCCCGCACGCTCACCACGACCACCTACGACCTGTTGCGGGGCATCAGGCGAGGGACGGGCGGGCGCGACTATAGCGAGTTGCAGGCCGCGCTATCACGTCTGGAAACGACCTCCATTCGCACGTCGCTGCGCGCGCCCAAGCGCCGCACCGAGGCGCAATTTGGGTGGCTGGATGGATGGTCGCTAGAGGTGGACGCGGCCACCGATCAGCCGCGCGGCATGACCATCACCCTGTCGAACTGGGTCTATGAGGGCATAGTCAGCGAGCGTTCGTTGCTCACCATGCACCACGATTATTTCCTGCTGACTGGCGGGCTTGAACGGGCGCTATACCGGGTTGCCCGCAAGCATGTCGGCCAGCAACGCGGCGGGTGGACGTGCCGGCTTGAGGTGTTGCGCGAGAAAACCGGCAGCGACGCCACGCCCAAGGAATTTGCGCGCATGGTCCGCAAGATCATCGAGGCCGACCAGCTCCCCGAATATACGATGACGATAACCAAGACGACCGAGGGCGTGCCGGCGGCGCTGTTCGAGCTGCGCGGCGCGGCGGAGGCGGCCGAGCTGCACGCCAAGCTTGAGGCGGATCGCGAGCGCCGGGAACGGGCCGAGGCCGATCGCCTGCGCGCGCAGGAGGTGGACAACCTAATGGACCGCCTCGCACGCGGCGGGCGACCCTGACTATCGGGGTTTCACACACCGGCTGTATCCGAACGCTCGCCAGAACCGCGAATCGCCCCCTTTCCAAGCGCGATTGTCGGGGTTTCACCCACCGTTTCGCGACTCGGACGCGACTCGGAGTCATGGGATCGACCTTCGGGGTTTCACACACCGAGGCGTCGGGGTTTCACACACCCGACTATCGGGGGATCACACACCGAATCACGGGGTTTCACCCACCGGGCGGTTTCACAAACCCTTGAAACAATGCCGAAAAAACCGCTTTTCGAGCGGCTTAACTTACTTAACGAGTCATTTTTAACAGAATCCTTTAACGGCTCCGGCGCACTTCCGACCTGTGGATAACTCCAAAATCCAGCGGTGTGTGCGTGTGCAAAGGCAACAACGCCGCCTCTTGGGGCTTCGCCCCGCCGGCTCGCGGCCTTCGGCCGCCCCGGATGGCTAAAGCCATCCTCCCACCCGGCATCCCCATGATGAGCCGGCTACGCCGGCACGCTTTTGCTTGATTGGCACCCTGCTCCACCGTTCCACCTAGGGGTGACTACACGAAAGTGACGCATCCGCACGCTAAGCGCGAACGTATGGTGAACGTTACGCGGCGAGCAACGAACTGATGGCGCGCAGTGGCCGCAGGACATCCGGATCGGGCCGATCTTCAACATTCCAGCTATAGTCGCCGGTGAGCGAGATATGTTCCCAGCCCAATGGCGCGACGTGACGTGCGATTTCGTCGGGCGTGCCGATATCAGCCAGCGCCACTTCGAGATAGCGGGTGTTCCACAGGATGATGGCGGCGACGAGCAGGTTGAGGCCGGAGGCGCGATAGGTCTGGTTCTCGAACCGCCGATCACGCAATTCGCCGAGCTGGTTGAAGAAGAGCGCGCGTGCGAGCGCGTTGCGGGCCTCGCCCTTGTTGAGGCCCGCCTGGGTACGCCGGCGCAGATCAATGTCGCGCAGCCAGTCGAGCATGAAGATCGAGCGTTCGAGGCGGCCCAGCTCGCGCATCGCGAGGGCCAGTCCGTTCTGTCGCGGATAGGCGGACAGGCGGCGAAGCATCGCCGAAGCGGTGGCGGTGCCGGTGCGTATCGATGTGGCGAACCGCAGCAGTTCATCCCAATGCGCCGCGACATGACCCAATGCGATCGGTTCGGCCGTCATGCCGGCAAGCAAGGGGCCGGCTTCCTGGCCGGGAAGGAGGTGCAAACGACGCTGCTTGATGTCGCGCAGGCGCGGCGCGAAGCGGTAGCCGAAGAAGGGCATAAGGCCGAACACATGGTCCGATGCACCGCCTGTATCGGTGTAGTGCTCCTCGATTGTCAGGCCGGTCTGCTGATACAGCAAGCCATCCAGCACATAGGGAGCTTCGCCGGCGGTCGCCGCGATTACCCGGGTCGCGAAGGGGTCATATCGATCCGAGACATGGGTGTAGAAGGCAACGCCCGGTTCGTTGCCGCTGCGCGCGTTGATGTCGCCGATTGCGGCGCCACGGCCCCCGGCATGGAATTGCTGTCCGTCGCTCGACGAGGTGGTGCCGTCTCCCCACAGCGCGGCGAGCGGCATGGCGCGATGGGCGTCGATCAGCCTTCCCAGCGCTTCACCATAGGCGGCCTCGCTGATGTGCCAGTCGTGGAGATGGGCGAGCTGGCGCAGGCTTGCGCCTCGGCAGGTTTCCGCCATGCGTGTGAGGCCGAGATTGATGCCATCGGCAAGGATGACGGTGAGCAGCGCATTGCGGTCGTCGGCCTCCCGGCCCGAACGCCGATGGATGAAGCATTCGCTGAACCCGGTCCAGGCATCGACCTCAAGCAGGAGATCGGTGATCTTCACGCGCGGCAGTCGGTCATAGGCAGCGCGACGGGCAATCTCGGTGGCGGGTGGCGTTGCCGCTTTCAGCGGCGAGATGATAAGGCCGCTTTCGTCAAGCCTGACCTGGGGCAGCTCGCCCTGTCGGGCGAGGACCGTCACCTGTTCGATCGCCGTGTCGAGCCTGGCGCGCCTTTCCTCGATATGACGATCGAAGTCCGTTTCGATGGCGAGCGGCAACGGCCCCTTCTCGCGAAGCGCGTCGAAGGTGGCCGGCGGGATGAGGTAGCTATCGAAATCGCGGAACTGGCGGCTTCCCGAGACCCATATGTCTCCCGCTCGCAACCGCTCCCGTAGCTGGGACAAGGCGCATAGTTCATAGGCGGCGCGATCGACGATGCCGTCCCGCAGGACGAACGGCCGCCATGCGGAGGGCACAAAGCGCAGCGGCACGCGATCAGGCAAGCGCCGTTTGCCGGTCCGGTATAGCTCCGCGATGATGGTAAGCGCCGACAGGAGTCCCTGCACCGCACCGGCGCCGCGAAATTCGAAGGTGTTGAGAAAGGCACCGGCAAAGAGCTTCACCGTGCGATGCCGCTCGATCAATTCAGCGGTGCGATCGACGGTTTCCGGTCGCCCGAGTACTTCGGCCCGCGCGACCGCCACGGCGAAGCGCTGCCAATCCAGCGCCTCGATCTGCGCCAGAGAGTCCACACCGTTGGTGCGCGCTTCGATGAGAATGCGGCAAGACCCTGTGAGCGTCCGGAGATGGCCTTGCAACTCGCGCACCGTCTTGAGGGCTTTGTCACGGGTCCGGTTCTCGGCGCGACGCGACATGCTGCCCAACAGCTTGTCGAACATCGTCAGGGTGGCATCGGTCAGGCTTTCCTCAAGACGGATGCCCTGCGCCGCCAGCGTCGCATGGCGGCGCAGGGCATTGAGTTCGCCAAGGTGCTGGGGTGTGATCCGGCTGCCTTCGTCCGCCAGCCTGTCAAAAGTCAAAGCCGGGATCATGTCGGCACGGGCGCGATCGAGATCCAGCGCGCGGATATGAGTGAGCCGTTCGATCAGGCGTAGGATGTTGCGCGCTGCCGGCGACTGTGGTGCATTGCGCAGCCAGGATAGCCATGTCGCGGCTTGCCCTGTTCGTCGGGCCAGCAGATCGTCCAGCCCCTGCAGCGTATCGGGCCGCAGGCCGTTCGTGAGCACTTCATAGGTAAGCTGTTCGGCCTGCTGGCGAGCACGCCGGAGTACCGCTTCGAGAACCGATGAAGAAGGCAGGAGGATCTGCCGGCGCCGAAGTTCGTCAACGATGACCCCCGCCATCTGGCCGGGGTGGACGATGGTCTGTGCGATCGGGATCGAGAATGCGACAACTTCGTGGAAAGCCTTGCGGTCGAAAATCCTGAACCCGTGCGATCGTCGGATTTCAACGAGATGTTCGCGACGGGTCTGGTCCCGATGGGCATAGTCCGCGAAGGCTTCGGGCGCGACGCCGAGTTGCTGCGCCACATAGGCGAGCACAGGAGCGGGCGGGACTTCACCCGCTTCCAGCGCACGGCCAGGCCATCTCATATAGAGTAGGAGCATCGCGTAGCCGAGCCGGGTGGCATCGCCGCGACGGCGGCCGACAATTTCCAGGTCGTCACCGGTCAGCGTATAGTGCCGCGCAATCTCGCGCTCATCGAGCGGCGCGCCATAATGCCCTGCCCAGATTTCCGCGCTCACCAGTCGCCGTCTCGCCAAGCACTATCTCCTTCCGCGTCCTTGTCCGTCAGACGGTCCTCTGGCGGCCAGCAGGAATATGTCCGTTAACTCTGGACCTATAACGGCGATTCGGACAAGATCAGATAATGATGGGAAAACGGACAGGATTGGGCTGCATGTGGCGTTGATCGGCTATGCGCGCGTCTCGACGGCAGACCAGAAGCTCTCACTCCAGCTCGACGCGCTGAACGCGGCCGGGTGCGACCGGATATTCGACGATCACGCATCTGGTGCAAAAGCCGATCGGCCCGGCCTGGCCGAGGCGCTCGCCTATCTGCGCAGCGGCGACACGCTGGTGGTTTGGAAACTCGACCGTCTTGGGCGCTCGATGAGCCATCTGATTGAGAAGGTCGGCGAGCTAGCGACGCGAGGTATCGGGTTCCGCTCGCTCACCGAGAACATCGACACCACCACTTCGGGCGGGATGCTGGTGTTCAACATCTTCGGCTCGCTTGCCCAGTTTGAGCGCGATCTGATCCGGGAGCGCACCCATGCAGGCCTCAAGGCCGCTCGCGAGCGAGGTCGCCCCGGTGGGCGGCGGCCAGTGGTCACACCTGACAAGCTCCGCAAGGCGCGCGAACATATCGCTTCCGGCCTCACAGTTCGCGAGGCCGCCGCGCGCCTCAAGATCGGCAAAACCGCCCTCTACAAAGCCCTCGAAGCCACGGAGAAGAACACAAAGTCCCAGCGTTCCCGGTCCGTTCGCTCTTAGCGTGCAGATAAGTCACTTTCGTGCAGTCACCCCTTTGACAAGCTGATTTCGCGAGGCGTGATTATTCGTCGGGCGGGATATAATCGGGCCAAAATCCGGAATCTGGATCACCCTCGTAGATCGGTGCGCCGAGTTTCGGCGCCACCGGCTCAATTGGCGGCGGAGGCAGAGTGGGCTCCTGCCCATCGAGATGGACGCGGATCACCGCGCCATCCCTGGTCGCCTGCTGGAAGATCGCGCGTATATCCTGGCCCTGTCGGATTTTGCCTCCGACCCATCCACAGCGATCCGCACTTAGATAGCCGATCTGATACCCGCGAGCCGAATGCACCGATACAGCGCTGGGATCGGCCTTGTTTGTGGGATCGAGTTCCAGTCGAATGGCATCACCAGGATTGAGCATCCGTATTTCAAAGAGCCGGTTCGATCCATCGGCATTGGGGTGCAACGCGCCAACGACGACGAGGCTGAGTTCCTGGGGCATGTCGATCGTCTATGTGCCGCCGGCTGATTCTGTCCAGCGGCCACGCATTGGGCAGGGCGATCGCCGGATTAGCGCCATTCCGGCCGCAGCTTCGTGGAAGGCCTTCGAGCGCCTGCACCGGATGGTTGCCGACAGATTGCGAGCTTGCCATTCCTCAACCCGTTCCAATCGGACTGTCACATATTATTGGAGGAGCCCATCTGGACGATCCCGAAGCTGATCGAAGCGGTCGGCGATCGCGATCCAGCGGGCCACTCCCGCATCGTCGCCTGCTACCGCGAGCGCGGTGATGCGTTCGGCAATATGCTGGGTCGCCTGTTCGCCAAAGCGACGCTCGATGGCGAGGGCTTCGGCCCAGCGTTCCAGCTCCGCCGTCACAGCAACGTCGCGGCAGTGGATGCCGAGGCGCGCGGCTTGTTCCATGGCTCGCTCGTCCGCTCCATGGCGATCAGTTCGTCAGGGAAGCAGCGCTCCTGAAAAGCGCAGATGTCATCGAAGCTGCCGTGGAGCCACTGGTCATATTCAGCCTCATGAAGCAGGACCGGCATTCGATCGTGGATCGGGCGGATCGCCTCATTGCAGTCGGTCATTGCTCCCGAGAACACCGGTCCCCACTCGGCGCTGTCACGCCAAAGGCCCGCCCAGGCAAAGATGGGCCGGTCGTGCAGCGAGAACCAGGTTCGGGTCTTGGCGCCTTTCGACCCTTCGGCTTCCGCGAAATGGGTGACCGGGATCAAGCACCGAGACTCTGGCTTGCGTGCAGCGCCGCTCCAGAAGGATTTGCGCAGATCCGCGATATTGTTGACGGGTTTGGGCTTGGATTCAGGCTTCATACCCTTGAGGCGCACTGGCCAGCCCCATGTCATGCTCTGCAGGACGCGAGCGCCATCCTGCTCGCGGACGACCATGCCGGGATATCCGGGATAGACCTCTTCGGGCGCGTTGAACTGGGTGACCGGCAGGGGCACGCCGAAATGTGCGGCGACTTCGGCGGCTGATTTGCGGACCGTGAAAAGATTGCACATGGCCGCAAGCTAACACCGGCGACACCTCAAGAAAACTGCCGATCACACGCACGCGTTTGCGCAATGCAGGGGGCATCTGTCGACCGGAGGGATCAGCAGCGGAGAGCCAAAAAAATGGCCGATCCAAAGACCGGCCTTCTGAGTTTTAGGAGAGGATGCCTGAAAGGCAGGGCGCATGTGGCACCGGGTGGCGCGACCCGCAAATGCGAAGCGCCCGCTTGCGATTGCGTCAAACGCAATCGGCCCTTCAAAGCAGCGCTAGTTGCGCGCCTCCGCTGGGTGGCGCCTTGCCGCTGCGCCACAAATCCTCGGTCGGCTCGACGATCATGCGTTCGGCGGCGAACGGCGCTCTGAACTGAAAGGCGATCACGTCCTCGATCGACCCATAGAGCCAGCGCTGATAGTCGGTTGGATCGAGGAGGACCGGCATACGGTCGTTGGTCGGGGGAATGGCGGCATTGGCCGTCATGGTCATGCCGGCGTAGACCGGACCCTGGTCCGGCAGGTTCCGGCAGAAGCCTGCCCAGGCCATGATCGGCTGCCCCTTCACGGAAAACCAAGTGCGGGTCATGGCACCGGGCGTGCCGGAGGGATTGGAGAAATGGGTGAGCACGATCAGGCACCGATAGCGGGTGTCCACCGCCATCTGCTCCCACATCGGATTGGTGAGATCGGCGACAAGGCCGATGCGGCCTGGCTCTTCGCCCCGTTCGCGCATTTCGCGGGTGAGGCGCGGGAAACCCCAGGTCGCGGCACGAAGAATGCGGCGCCCCTTATTCTCGAACACCACCATCCCCTCCGCGCCCTCGGTGATGTCCTTGGCCGGTGGGATGGGTGCGGGCATGTCGGCGCCAAAATATTTGGCGACTTCCGCCGCGCCCACGGTGATGGTGTGAAGCCTCGACACGCCTTATCCTGTGATTCTGCATGCTGTTATCAGAAATCGAGGTTTCGCCGTTCCATCTCGTCGATGACGGCCTGCTGCTCCTCGGTTATTTCCTCGGGGTCGAGAATGCCGGCCCAAATGGCGATCAACTGCGCGTCGGTCAGCGCGGCAACCTGCGCCGCTGCCCTGTGAGCATCCTCCATGGTCTGCCTCCATGCCATGTCGGCAGAAAATATAGCATGAAAAAGGGCCGCCATGAAAATGACGGCCCTCCTTCGTGACGAGGGTGCAGTTAGCGCTGCTGAGAGCCGCGATCCTGGTCGTCGCGACGTTCCTGCTGTCCGCCACCCTGCTGGCGGCGCTGCTCGTCCTGCTGATTCTGCTGGTCGGGCTTCTGGCCGGGCTGTCCGCCCTGTTGGCCGCCGCCCATCTGATTGTCTCTATTCTGGTCTGCCATGATCTGCATCCTCTCGCGTGCCGAAGCGACACGAGGGAAGAACCGGCGGCAAGTGATGCCGTTCCGGCAAAATCGTGCTGATCGAAATCAAGAAGGCGATAAGTCACGGATTCATAGCAGAAAGGTGAGAAGCCATCGATCTGCGTGCGACGATGTTCGTCGATTCTCCAGCATGAGTTGGCAGCTATTCGTGCTCGTTCAGGGATCGTTTCACTTCGATGATTATTATAGCTGTATCTCCCGGGCACCAAGGGAGTCGCAGGAAGCTTGCGTGAGCGTTGCCGCATAGAAAGCGCCCTGCACGCAAGGGATAGGTGCAGGGCGCGTCCGTCTTGCTGTCGGGCAATAAAGGACGCGCCCGTTATATCGGAATGACACAGCATTTCAAAAGCTATTCGGCTCATTCTCGAAATTTATTGCCCTGCGTTCCATTTCATTGATCATATTGTTCAACTGAAAAAGGGAACGATTGTTAGCGCGATCATTCAATTGAGTTTTGTCTTGGTGACGCCGAGCATCGCCATGAGCTGGGTCCCGGTCGTGTCGTCGCCATTTTTGAGGATCGCGGCAAAGCCGCCGATCATCTTGCCGAAATGCTCGCCCGATAGCCGCATGTCGCGCGGGGTTTGCTGATCGTCGTCCGCGGTGATCAGCATCGCGATTCCCATGGCGAGGGCTTCGGTCAGCATGGGCATGGCGATACTGGCATGGCCTTCCTGCACCTCGCGCGATCCCATGGCATGGGTTACCGCCTGGATCGCGATCTGGGCGCAAACATGGCGATATTCGCCCGGTGAGAGATTATCGGGAATATCGAACAGTTCTTCCGGTACGGCCTTGATGCTCATGGCTTCATCCTCTGTGTCGGCTCACGGCCTTTTTCCATTCCCGTTCATCGGGAGGGGGAAATTTGATCCGCAGCGGTTGCCGGGTGGTTTCGATCGAGACTGGGCGGACCTTGCGACCATAGCGTTTCGAACAGCTGGTGCAGTAGAAGCATCGGACTGCGTCGCGAAAATCATCGGTCCAACCTTTGCGGTGGAATTTCCACCACAGGCCATGGGGTTCGAACAGGCCCACCCGCCGGCAGCGGCATTCGACCTTGACCGTATAGCCCCAATGGGCGGCCTCGAAGATGGAGGTCGTCTGCCGATCATGATCGTGGGTGATGCCATCACGGGTTTGCATGTCTCACGCGCTCGTCCCAGGCTAAAGCGCCCAGCATATAGGGGCCATCATCGCGCCGGCCTTCGCGGATCTCGCGCAGGAAAGCGCGATTGTCGAAGCCGCGCTTCTCCAGCGCTTGCGCCACCGCCTCGCGGATATGATCGATATGGTCCATGGTCCGGTCCTCTGGCTTCACCACGGAATCTCATCATCGTCGACGAGCGCCGGATCCTTGCGGGGATCGACGGGCGGTGTCGTCGATTCGGTGCCGGGGGTCTCAAACAAGTCCGCTTGTTCTGGCGCCTCAGCCGACTTGGCGCCAAGCCGTAGACTGAGCTTTCGACGTTGCTGCATCGCGATTCTCCTCGATGATTTCAGGCCAGTCTCGACTGCCTCGATGGGGTGCGACTCCGGCCCATTGACTCTTAGCGCCTTTGGAACAAAAAAGGAACAAACAACCGCCGAGTCATAGGAGGCCCTTCATGACGGAAAGAGGGGCACGTCCCCATGTCGCTGCGCTGCGCGCAAAAATCGCCGAGATCGAGGGTGGTGATCGCCGGGCGCGGTCGGTGTTGCCGTTCGGGATCGAGGTGATCGATTCGAAGCTGCCGGGCGGCGGCCTGGCGCTGGGCGCGCTGCACGAAGTGGCGGGCGGCGCGCAGGGAGCGACCGATGGCGCTGCGGCCGCCTTGTTCGCAGCCGGCATTGTCGGGCGGATCAGCGGCAGCATCCTCTGGTGCATGACCCAGGCCGATCTGTTCGCCCCGGCCATCGCCCAAGCCGGGCTCGATCCCGACCGGGTCATCTATGTGGAAGCCCGCGACGAGACCGCGCTGCTTTCCTGTTTCGAGGAGGGGCTGCGCCATGGTGGTCTGGGTGGCGTGGTGGCCGAGGTCGCGCGGCTGTCGATGACCGCCTCGCGGCGATTGCAACTGGCGGCGGAAAGCACCGGCACGATCGGTATCGCGGTGCGCCGCTGGCGGCGATCGGCCGAAGCCTCGGACCTTGGGCAGCCGACGGCTGCGGCGACGCGCTGGCGGGTGACGGCGGTTCCCTCTGAGTTGCTGCCGGTGCCGGGTGTCGGGCGGCATCGCTGGTTCGTCGAACTCATCCGCTGCCGCGCGGGCGAGAGCGCTGATTTTCTGGTGGAAGCATGTGATGCGACAGGTTGTCTCGCTCTTCCTGCCGACCTGGCCGACCGATCGGCTGCGTCGCAGGCTTGGGCGGAACGCGCCGCCTCCTGACGCGGCGCTCGTCCTGGTCGGCATGGAGGGTAATCGCCGCGTGCTCACCGCGGCGAATGCGGCCGCGCGCGCGATCGGGCTCCATGCGGGCATGGCCGCGACCCAGGCGCAGGCGCTGGTGCCCGATCTGCTCATCATGGACGCAGACCTGGAGGCGGATAGGCAGGCGCTGGAGCGACTCGCCATCTGGTCGCTCCGCCGCTACGCCCCGATCATCGCGCTCGATCCGCCCGATGGGCTGATGCTCGACATCACCGGCGCGGACCATGCTCATGGGGGAGCTATGGGAGTGTTGCGCGACATATTGAAGCGCCTGGCCGAAGTGGAAACGGCGGGACGCGCCGTCTGCGCGCCGGCCTATGGCGCTGCCCATGCATTGGCGCGTTATGGCGCTGACCCCTTTCGTGTGGTCGACCCGCTGGAACTGGCCGATGCCATTGGCGATCTTCCGCTTGCCGCGCTACGCCTCGACCGTGCCACGATAATGTCGCTCAGCAAGCTCGGCCTCGAAACCATTGCCGATCTGGAGGCCATGCCGCGCGCCTCGCTCGCGCTGCGGTTCGGGTCCAAGCCGGGCCAACGGCTCGACCAGGCCTATGGTCGGGCATCGGAACCCTTCGAGCCCATTGCCGCGCCCGAGCGCATCGAGGTCGAGCGGCGTTTTGCCGAACCGATCGGCGCGCCCGAGACGCTGGCGCGCTACACGCACAAGCTGGTGGACCAGCTCTGCCAGCAGTTGGAGGAGGCGGGGGTGGGCGCCCGCCGACTCGACCTGCGTTTCCATCGCGTCGACAATGGGATCGAGGCGATCCGTGCCGGGCTTGCAAGGCCCAGCCGGGACCGCAAGCAGATGGGGCGACTGCTCTGCGACCGGATCGAGACGGTCGATCCGGGGTTCGGGGTGGAGCGCATGTTGCTGGCGGCGCCGGCGGTCGAGCCTTTGCGTTTCCGCACCATCTCCAACCTTGGCGATGTGCCGGTGCCCGATGTGGCCGCGCTGGTCGACATATTGGGCAACAGGGTAGGGGAGGAGCGGCTCTATCGCTATGCCGCGCGGGAGAGCGATATCCCCGAACGGTCGGTGACCAGGATCGCGCCCATGGCCGATCCGACGCTGCTCCGCTGGCCCGAGCGCTGGCCGCGCCCGGCGCGGCTGTTCGCGCGGCCTGAACCGATCGACACCATGGCGCTGCTTCCCGATCATCCTCCGGTCCATTTTATCTGGCGCGGCATCCGGCGGCGGGTGAAGCGGGCCGATGGCCCGGAACGCATCTATGGCGAATGGCATATGAGCGAAGCGGAGTGGCTCAGCGTCCGGGATTATTTCCTTCTCGAGGATGAAACAGGCGCGCGCTACTGGGTGTTCCGACAGGGTGACGGCATGGACAGCGCGACCGGCGGACAGGGCTGGTTCCTGCATGGGCTTTTTGGCTGAACACCAATGCCCTGTTGCCCTGCCAATGTGGGTTGATCATAGGCCTTTGAAATGGACGAAAAAGTGAAGGACCAGATTCTGCGCGCCACGGAGCGCGCGCCGCAATGGTTGCGCAATGACCTTGCCTCCAAGGATGCGGGCGTGCGCGCGCAAGCGGAGGAGATCCTTGCGACGACGATCGCTAACGCGCTGGCCAATGGAACCGGCGCGCCCGCGGAGGATTAGGGGCGCAGATTCGTTGGAGCCTGGGATGATGCGTGCCGTGGAGATTGCCGTGCCTGCGCTTCCTCTCCTCGCTATCCTTATGCTGATGGGATCTTCGGCGGCTCAAGCTGTCGATCATCACAAAGCTCTACGTGTCGTGTGCGCGCAGGGCCGCAGCTTTGGGCTTAGGATCGAAGGTCGGCAGGCGCATGTGCAACTGGCCGACAGCGAGCTGGTGCTCGTCCGCAAGCCTTCGTCGCTGGGTCAGCATTTTCGCAACGGGGACGCGACGCTGATCCTCGACGATGACTATGTCGCCTTTGTCCAGCGCGGTGACTGGGGCTGGCAGGATTGCCATATCGACCAGCCTTCCGGTTCAGATCGGTGACGAATCCATCTTGAATTGCTACGGAAAAGGCATAGCTTCAGCTTGTCGCCCCACTCTTGGAGCGACATCTCCCCTCAACCTCGGCCCCGCCGTTGAGTTAGGCTCCGGCGGGGATCCTTTTATCCTGGACCGATGGTGCCGACAGCGGCAGCATCGCGCTCAAATTGGCGGAGTGACCGCCGTGCCCGTTGACTCTCTGCCCATTGGAACAAATAGCGAACATATGCGCTATGATGTGAGAATCGGCAGGTGCCGCCATGCGATATGCTGAACTCCAATGCGCCTCGCATTTCTCCTTCCTGCGCGGGGCATCGAGCTGCGAGGAGCTGTTCACCCAGGCGGAAGCCTGTGGCCTCGACGCCCTCGCCATTACCGATCGTAACAGCCTGGCCGGAATCGTGCGCGCTCATGAGGCAGCAAAGGTCACCGGCGTCCGGTTGATCGTCGGTTGCCGGCTCGATCTTGCCGAAGGTCAGTCGCTGCTGGTCTATCCCATCGACCGATCCGGCTATGCCCATCTCTGCCGGTTGCTCAGCCGCGGCAAAAAGCGGGGCGGGAAGGGCAAGTGCATCATCGGCTGGGACGATGTCGCGGATTTTGCCGAAGGGCTGCTCGCCATATTGCTGCCCGGCGAGGTGGAGGAGGCGCAAGCCGTGATTTCGCGCTTCGCCAGGATCTTTGCCGGACGAGGCTATCTGGCGCTGACGCTGCGCCGGCGGCCGGGCGATCAACTGCGGCTGCACAATCTCTCCAACCTGGCCGCACGGCATGCGGTGCCGACGGTGATCACCGGCGATGTTCTCTATCATCATCCGCACCGCCGGGTGCTCCAGGAGGTGATGACCTGCACCCGTCATCGCTGCACGATCGATGAACTCGGCGCCCGCCGCGAACTGTATGCCGACCGCTATTTGATGCCGGCTGCGGAAATGCACCGTCTCTACGGTCGCTATCCCCAGGCGCTGGCGCGGACGCTCGAAATTGCCGACCGCTGCCGCTTCTCGCTCGACGAGCTCAAATATCAATATCCGGAAGAAGCCAGCATAACGGGCCTGACGCCGCAGGCGGCGCTGGAGCAGATGAGCTGGGAGGCGGCCAAGGTCCGCTATCCCGAGGGCGTGCCTGACAAGGTCGCGCGCCTGCTGCGCCACGAACTGGGGCTGATCGCAGAGCTTGGCTATGCGCCCTATTTTCTGACGGTGAACTCCATCGTCCGCTTCGCACGCAGCCGGGACATTCTCTGCCAGGGGCGGGGATCGGCCGCCAACAGTGCGGTCTGCTATGTCCTGGGCATCACCTCGATCGACCCCGAACGTTCCGACCTGCTGTTCGAGCGGTTCATCAGCCAGGAGCGGAAGGAGCCGCCCGATATCGACGTCGACTTCGAGCATGAGCGGCGCGAGATCGTCATGCAATGGGTGTTCGACACCTATGGCCGCGACCATAGCGCGCTTTGTTCGACCGTCATCCGCTACCGCGCCAAGGGCGCGATCAAGGATGTCGGCAAGGCGCTGGGCCTGTCGGAAGATCTGATCAAGGCGCTTTCCGGGCAGGTCTGGGGGTGGAGCGAGGAGGGCGTGCAGGAGCGCCATGCCGAGGAGCTCAATCTCAATCTCTCCGACCGGCGGTTGCGTCTGGCGCTCGATCTTGCGCGCGAACTGATCGGCACGCCGCGGCATTTGTCGCAGCATCCCGGCGGCTTTGTCCTGACCCATGACCGGCTTGATGAGCTGGTGCCGATCGAACCAGCGGCCATGGCGGACCGGCAGGTGATCGAATGGGACAAGGATGATATCGATGCGCTCAAATTTATGAAGGTCGATTGCCTGGCGCTGGGCATGCTGACGGCGATGAAGCGCGGGTTTGATTTTCTGGAACAACATAAGGGAATCCGCATGGACCTGGCTTCGATCCCGCCCGAGGATCCGCGCACCTATGCGATGATCCGCGCCGCCGACACGCTGGGCGCCTTCCAGATCGAGAGCCGGGCGCAGATGGCGATGCTCCCGCATATCAAGCCGCGCACTTTCTATGATCTGGTGATCGAGGTGGCGATCGTAAGGCCCGGCCCCATCCAGGGGGATATGGTCCATCCCTATCTGCGCCGCCGGGCGGGCAAGGAGAAGGTCGAATACCCCAAGCCCGAACTGGAAAAGGTGCTGGGCAAGACGCTGGGCGTGCCGCTGTTCCAGGAACAGGCGATGCGGGTCGCGATCGAATGCGCAGGGTTCACCGCATCCGAGGCCGACCAGCTGCGGCGCGCCATGGCGACGTTCAAGTTCACCGGCGGCGTCTCGAAATTCAAGGAAAAGCTGGTGAGCGGCATGGTCGAGCGCGGTTACACGGCGGAGTTTGCCGAGAAGACCTTCGGGCAGCTCGAGGGCTTTGGCAGTTATGGGTTCCCGGAAAGCCATGCGGCGTCGTTCGCGCTGATCGCCTATGCGTCCTGCTGGCTCAAATGCTGGCATCCTGAGATTTTCTGTGCGAGCCTGCTGAATGCCCAACCCATGGGCTTTTATGCACCGGCACAGATCGTGGCCGATGCCCGCGCGCACCGGGTGGAAGTGCGGCCGGTCTGCATCAATGCTTCCCGCTGGGATTGTACGCTGGAGCCGGCGGATGGGGATCGGTTCGCGGTGCGGCTCGGCATGCGGATGGTCACGGGGCTGAAAGAGGCTGACGCCGCTCGGATCATCGTGGCGCGGGCGGATGAACCGTTTGTCAGCGTAGAGGAGCTATGGCGTCGGGTCGGGGTAGGGATAGGCTCGCTGAACCGGCTGGCGGAAGCCGATGCGTTTCGCGGGTCGATGCGCCTGGCGCGGCGGGAGGCGCTTTGGGCGATCAAGGCGCTGCGCGACGAGCAATTGCCACTGTTTGCTGCCGCTGACGCGCGGGAGAACGGGCTCGTCCAGGAAATTGTCGAGCAGCCCGTCGCGCTGCGGCCGATGAGCGAGGGGAGGGAGGTGGTCGAGGATTATGGCCATGTCGGCCTCACCCTCCGGCAGCATCCGGTGTCGTTCCTGCGCGAGGAATTGCTGCGGCAGAAGATGGTGCCTTGCAGTGCGCTCGATCGCACCAAAGACGGGCGCTATATCTGGCTGGCCGGACTGGTGCTGGTCCGGCAGCGGCCGGGATCGGCCAAGGGCGTCATGTTCATCACCATCGAGGATGAGAGCGGGATCGCCAATCTCATCATCTGGCCGCGCATGTTCGAGCAGAACCGGCGGATCGTCATGGGGGCGCGGATGATGGGACTCTATGGGCAGGTGCAACGTGAGGGCGAGGTTGTCCATGTGATCGCGAAGAAGCTCATCGACTTGTCGCCGTTGCTGGGTTCGCTGGGTCAGAGATGGGAAGCTGGCCCTTCCTCACTCGGTCCAGACGACAGAGCGCTCAGCCACGTCGGTCCTGACACTGGGGCGGTTTTGGCTGGTCCGCCCAACCCACGGGACATCCTCGTGAGAGATCTGCACATCGATCAGGTCCGCGACCGGCCATTGATAAAGAGCAGAAATTTCCATTGAAGCTATCGCGGAAAGGCTTCAGGCACAGCAGATTTTTGGAAACTCGGGGACGTACCCGAATGTCGGCTTAGGAAACACCAAATCAAGAAAGCTGCCGTTCACAGCTCATAGAAAGTTGAGAGCCCGAACGTGCTCATTCAAGTCGCCTGAGCTTTCGGATGGCCGTATAAAGGGCTTCCTGCGAAGCAATGGTAGAAAGGTTGATCGCTGGCGGTCGCCGTGTTCGTCGGAGTGAGGATGGATGTGTGGAGAGTGACAGCCGTGTAACGTGATTGCCATGCTCGCCCGCGTCACCTTGCAGCACACGGTGAATTCTGTAAGAGGTTAAAGCGTTGAATATCGGGGGATAGACATTGGGGTTACCGCGCGTCAGGTTGCTGCAGATTGGCGATCTGCATCTGCCGTCGGCTGCTCGCACTGAAAGGTCGGTGGACCAAAAGGACCGTACTTTCTCAGTTGAGCTGCGCAACGTCATTTCTCGTCAACCCATCAAGACTGTCTTCAAGCGCATCTATCGAATGTGCGAGGCAGAGGAGATTGATGGAATTCTGCTCATGGGAGACATGACCGACTTTGGTAAGTTGGACGGCTATAGGGCGGGCGCGGCTTACGTTGCAAACGCATTGCAACTGGGCAAGGGGCGTCGCAACGCGTTGACCTTCTGCGGTATCGTGCCGGGAAATCACGACATTGATCGCAACTTGGCGAAAAAGCCGAGCATGACGGCAAAATTCGGCCCGCTCAATGCCGCATTGAGCGCCGTCGGATTGGAGCAGATCCCGGTCGAGCAATCGCTCATCCGCCATGTGGGGCCATCCGATGCGACGTGCGCGGTCGTATTAATGAACAGCTGCTGGGGATGTGGAGCGGTTGAATACATCCCTGCGGAGTTTCGTGATAGTGTGGGGCCTGCAATCGAGGCTGCGATCGCGGCGGGTGATCCAAAGGTCCTGAGCGCATACTACGACCGCCAGTTTGACACACCGGCGTTCTCCGACAACAGCATAGCGCATCTCGTAGAGACTGCTGGTAAGATGCCCCGGGAGGAACAGTTGGTCGTGGTCGCTCATCACAACCTGCTCCCTCAGCGCATGACCCGCCTTGCCCCCTATACCGAACTTGTCAACTCTGGAGCGGTTCGCGCCTCGTTAATGGAAGCCGGAAGGCCAATATTGTACCTGCATGGCCATATCCACACCGACCCGGTCGAAGTGCTCTCCGTTCCGGGCGGTGACGCACTTGTCTGTATCTCCGCGCCCGCCGCTGAGGACGGGTTCAATATAATAGAAGGCTCTGTTGCAAAGATTGGCGGCAGTCAGAGGTAGGCTGTCGCTCTGCGCCGATCAGGCGGCTGCTGCGAAATGGTGGTTGAGCATGCCCATGGCCTCCGTCAGCGCCGAGGGCCCAATGCCAAAAGCTCTCTCCACAAGGCGCACCTCGCCCCTGATGCCGGGCTGCAGGCACCAGGGGCGAGCCTGTCCTTTGCGCAGGGCTCGCATGACTTCGAATCCCTTGATCGTGGCATAGGCCGTGGGGATCGATTTGAAACCGCGCACCGGCTTGATCAGTATCTTGAGCTTTCCGTGATCGGCCTCGATCACGTTATTGAGATACTTCACCTGCCGGTGGGCCGTCTCCCGGTCCAGCTTTCCTTCGCGCTTCAATTCGGTGATCGCTGCACCATAGCTCGGCGCTTTGTCGGTATTGAGCGTGGCAGGCTTTTCCCAGTGCTTCAGGCCTCGCAGGGCCTTGCCCAGGAACCGCTTCGCTGCCTTGGCGCTGCGGGTCGGCGACAGGTAGAAATCGATCGTGTCGCCCCGCTTGTCGACTGCCCGGTACAGGTAGGTCCACTTGCCCCGCACCTTGACGTAGGTTTCATCCAGGCGCCAGCTCGGATCAAAGCCACGCCGCCAGAACCAGCGCAGCCGCTTCTCCATCTCCGGGGCGTAGCACTGGACCCAGCGATAGATCGTCGTATGGTCGACCGAAATGCCGCGTTCCGCCAGCATTTCCTCAAGGTCGCGATAGCTGATCGGATAGCGACAATACCAGCGCACCGCCCACAGGATCACATCACCCTGGAAATGGCGCCACTTGAAATCCGTCATCGTTCCGTCCGTCCAATCTCCGCCAAGCATGCTCAAGCTTCACGATTTTTGCAACAGAGCCCTACAGCGCAACCATATTGCCAGCGGAGCGAGAGCAGAATGATATTGGCAGTCGGAAACACTAAGGGCGGTGTCGGCAAGACGACCCTTGCCGTCAACCTCGCGGTGGCGCGCGCGCTTGCGGGCCGCGACCTCTTGCTGGTGGACGGCGACGAGCAGGGGACCGCCCTCACCTTTACCGAGCTGCGCGCCGATCGACTTGGGCAAGCTGGCTATACCGCCGTTGCGCTCACCGGCGCGGCGCTTCGCAGCCAGGTCCGCCAGCTCGCGGCCAAATATGACGATATTATCATTGACGTGGGCGGCCGTGATACCGGCTCGCTGCGCGCCGCGCTCACCGTGGCTGACACGTTGCTGGTGCCGGTGCAGCCGCGCAGCTTCGACGTGTGGGCGCTTGACCAGGTTGCGGCGCTGGTGGCCGAGGCGCGCGAGATCAACGAGGGCTTGCGCGCCGTCGCCGTGCTGAACGGCGCGGACGCGCAAGGGGCCGACAATGAGGCCGCCTTGGAAATGATCGGCGACATTGAGGGGATCGAGGTGCTGCCCACGTCGATAGTGCGGCGCAAGGCGTTCCCGAACGCGGCGGCCGAGGGCAGGGCGGTAGGGGAGCAATCGCCGCGTGACGCCAAGGCGATCGACGAGCTGGCCGCATTGGTCAGCGCGGTATTTGTATAGCATAATGATAGCGGAGTGAATTTCGATGGCTATCGCTCGTAAACCGAACAGCAAGCCCAAGTCGCCGATGGATGAGGCGGCGGCCGATGCCTTCATTGCCGGGGCGGCCAAGCCGAAGGCCGAGCCGATCGCGACCGAGGCCGACGAGGCGGGGCAGGGGGCCGAGCCGCGCAAGTCGCCGGTGATGCTCCGTTTCGATCGCGCGTTGCTGGCGAAGGTCGATGCAGCGGCCAAGCGGCGCGGGATCAGCCGCAGCGCATGGATACAGTTCACGGTGAGCCGTGCGCTCGATGCCGGCGAGGGGTAGGGCCGGCTAGGGCGAGGCGGCCCCGGCGCGCGAAAAGTGAGTTTTGGGGTAGGGGTTCACCTTTGGGCGGCGGGCGCGCTGAAATCCACCAGCACCGGCATTTCGGGTATATCGCCGCGCAGTTTGGCGCGGCGGACGATGCTATGTTGGTCGATCAGGTTTTGCGCGTCACGACGGCCGCTCATGGTTTTCGGGAGCCACATCATAGAAACCCGCTCGACCTTGCGCCCCTTCTTGATCGGGGTGAACTCGACCCAGAAGGGGCAGAGCTTGTTGATTTCCTCCTGGGCGACCTTGAGGCAGTATTTGTTGAAATCAGCGAACCGTTCCAACTTGCCTTCCGGCACGTTGAGCAGGCCGCGTAGCTCCGCAATCGTGAACTCTTCGCTTTGCTTATATTCGAGGCCGATACGGCGTTCGATCATTTCATAGAGGCACAGCGCGTATTTCGACTCGAAACAATACATCACTTGCGTCTTAAGTCGCGCATAGACCTCGCTGTTACGCAAAATCTCAATCAGTTCTTCGGGGATGCGGTAATGCAGGAAGCCGTCTTTTTCGAGGCTTTCGTCGCTGGAGCCGAGAAGCTGAACGCGGCGCTTGTAGCTCTTGCCGCCCTTGCGGATCGTGACGATGGCGATTGTGCCCATCAGGCGCAGCAGCGAGCTTTCTATGCGCTCGTTGCCTTGGTGCGTGCCCTTGAGCGCGGTTTTGGCGATGCGGTGAATGACCGGCTCGCTGATCCGCTCCCAGGCGTTGGCAATCAGCAGATTGTAGATTCGGCGATCGGCGAGGGTGAGGGGGGACAGCTCGACAATATCGACCAGCTCGCCGGGTTTGACGATTTCCCCGTAATTGGCGGGATCGAACGGGTTTCCGCGCCCCTTTTGCGAGAGGGTGAGGGCGGTATCATCGCCTAGGGCAATCTTTGCCTTTCCGTTATTTACAGGTGAGCTTGCGCGAGTCATGTCCTCACTTTAGCAGCAACGGTGAGCTAGGCAATTCCTAAAGCTCCCCGATGGAGGGTGGGGAGGGGATACCCCAAACCTCACCGTTGATTTGGCGGCTACCCCAACACTCACCGGACTCGACCCCAAAACTCACTTTTACCGACCCCAAAACTCACCGAAGGCTACCCCAACACTCACGCGACTCGACCCCAAAACTCACTTTTCGGGGCAATTTTTCTTGGTTTTCTGCGGGTTTGAGGCACCCTGAATCTTGAATCTAAGAAGAATCTTTGAATCAGAACGCGAACGGTGAGTTTTAGGTGAGTTTTAGGGTAGCCCTGCCTGTGGATAACTCCGAACTCGCCGCATCGTCAGACCCGAAGAAGGCCCAGTCGGCCCGAAGCTGCGATTTTGGTCATCTTGGAGAACACGTCGGGAACGGGCTGGTTGTTGTTGACGATCGCCCATGCGAGGAACGACGTTCCGCTCCGATAAGGGAGCGGCGTTATGAGCCTTGGCGTTTCGAGTGGGGATCTGATCGGCTCCTGGAGCCTGAGTTTTTCGGACATCGCGTTCGTGACCGGCAAAGCGGAGACGGCACGACTGGGATTGGCGGTTCAGCTTAGATTTTTCGCCGGGCATGGCTTCTTTGTGCCGGATCATGCGTCGATACCCTCCGACGGTGTCTTGTATCTGGCGGAGCAACTTGGTCTCGATGCCAAATCCGTGAACCACTATGATTTTTCCGGGCGCACCGCCCGCCGGCATTGCGCGGAGATTTTGCGGCATCTCGGGTTCCGCCGTATGACGCAGACGGATCGCAGGGCGTTGTCGAGGTGGATTTCCGACGATCTTTGTGCGGGCGGGCAGCCGATCAATGCCATGCTCGAGCATGTTTTCCTGTGGTGCCGCGACCGCCGTATCTATGGGCCGTCGCGCAAGGAGCTGGAACGCCTCGTCCGTTCGCAACGACACCTCTATCTGGAGGCCCTGTTGGCCCGAGTCCGCGATCGGCTTGCGCCGGATGCGGTCGCCTTGCTGGAAGCCTCGCTCGCCGATCCCGATGGCCCGACCGGCTTCAACACGATGAAGGGGGATGCAGGTCAGGCGACGCTCGAAAACATTCTTGGCGTGACCGCCAAACTCGCCTTTATCCAACGGCTTGCTCTTCCCCGAGATTTCCTATCGGTCACGGGCAAGGCATGGGTCGATCAGATCGTTCGCCGGGTTGCCGGCGAGAAAGCCTCGGAGATGCGCCGGCATGTACCGGCGCGCCAGCTCGGGCTCTATGCCGTTTATCTGATGGCGCGGGAAGCTCAGCTTACGGATGCGATGGTCGACCTGCTGATCGAGACGGTCCATAAGATCGGATCGCGCTCGAAACGCAAGGTGGTGGGCGATATCGCGAAAGACATCGAGCGGGTCTATGGCAAGGAGCGACTCCTGGTCGAGATTGCCAGCGCTTCGATCGACGATCCATCCGGGCGCATCTGCGATGTCATTTTCCCAATCGCCGGCAAGGACAAACTGGCGGCGATCATCAAGGAAAGCCAGGCAAAGGGCGCCTTGGATCGGCGGATCTACAAGGTGATGCGGAGGTCATGGGCCAATCATTATCGCCGTATGCTGCCAAGCCTGTCAACCGGCGCGCAAAGTTGACCCCCTATCGGCGCCCAACATTGACCCCCTTTTTCGTGAGTTCCGGCGGTTATCCCGGTAGTCCATAGGAGGGACCCGCGGACGCCGACGCGCGCCGTCAGGAGCGCTGGCGGCGGCGTCCGCGGGAGGTACCTGTGGACCCACCGGGGTAACCGCCGGGGATGGGGGTCCGGGGGAAGGGGTTTTTCCCGTCTCTTAGCTTCGGTTTTTGAACCGCCAGCTGTCGTTGCCGGTTTCGATGATGTCGCAATGATGCGTGACACGGTCCAGCAGCGCCGTCGTCATTTTGGCATCCTGGAAGACGCTAGGCCATTCGCCGAAGGCGAGATTGGTGGTGATGATCACCGAGGTCTTTTCGTAGAGTTTGCTGATCAGATGGAACAGCATCTGGCCTCCTGACCGGGCGAACGGCAGATACCCGAGCTCGTCCAGAACCACGACGTCCAGGCGGGCCATCTGGGCGGCCAGGCTGCCGGCCTTGGCCTGCCGGGTTTCTTCCTCCAGACGATTGACCAGATCGACGGTATTGAAGAACCGGCCCCTGGCCCCGGCGCGGACCACCGCAGCGGTGATGGCGAGCGCGAGATGCGTCTTGCCGGTGCCGGTGCCACCAACCAGCACGATATTGCGCCGTTCCGGCAGGAACGAGCCGGCATGGAGCGAACGCACCAGGCTCTCGTTGATCGGTGTGTCGGCGAAGACAAAGCCGTCGAGATCCTTGATGGCCGGCAGCCTGGCCGCAGTCATGCGATACCGGATCGAGGCGGCTTCACGGTGGGCCGTTTCGGCGCGTAGCAGATCGCCAAGCATCTCCATGGCGGTCCGGTCACGGCGGATGCCATTGGTGACGGCATCGTCGAACGCGGCGATCATGCCCTTCAGGCCCAGCCCCTTGAGGGCTGCCAACATCTCATGCCGCTGCATTGAGGCCTCGCACCGTATCGTAGCGCGCGCAATCGGCAATGGGCGGATGCTTGAGCCTGAGATCGACGACAACATTGATCGCCTGCACAGGCTGTGGTTCGCGTCGGCGCGACAGGATGTTGAGAATGACCTCGTCATTGGCCGTGCCCGCCGCCATGGCTTCGCGCACGGCAGCTTCGACTGCCTCCAGGCCATCCTCGGGCACCGCTGCCAGTACCCGTACAAAGCGTCGGTCTGCGTCATCGCTTTTGCCCAGCTTGCGGCGCAGCTGGGCCAGGGCCGGCGGAAGATCCCAGTCCTGGAAGGGAGCGCCGTTGCGCAATGCGCCTGGCTTGCGGATCAGGACCGGCAGATAGTGCCAGGGATCGAACTTCGTCTGATTGCGGCCGAACAGGCGGGCATGCTCGGCGACCACCTTGCCGGCACAACGGATGACGACCCGGTCGGCATAGGCGCGCAGTTGCACCGCATGCCGGGCAGCAACGGCCATGACCGAGTAACGGTTGCGATCGAAGCTGACGAGGCAGGTCGAGCTCGCCACATGTTCGCTCTCGAAGAAGCCGTCAAAAGGCGTGGTGAGCGGCTGTAGGGAGGGTCGTTCCATCTCCAGTGCCTGGGCGATGGTCATATCTTCCATATCCGGATGGGCATAGCGCTCGGCCCATCGGCGACACTCGGCCTCCAGCCATGCGTTCAACTCTTCCATGCTGGCAAACCGCAGACGTGGCTTGAACAGCCGTTCCCTGCCGGTCTGGACCTGGTTCTCGACCTGTCCCTTCTCCCAGCCTGCCGCCGGGCTACAGGCCACCGGCTCAACGCCATAATGATCCGTCATGATCAGGAAGCGCCGGTTGAACACCCGCTCCTTGCCAGTGAACACCGTCGTCACCGCGGTCTTCATGTTGTCGTAGATGCCGCGCGTCGGCACCCCGCCGAGAAAAGCAAAGCCCCTGGCATGGGCGTCAAACACCATCTCCTGGGTCTCACGCGGATAAGCCCGCACAAAGGGCGCCCGCGACCAGCATAGCCGCATATGCGCCACCTTAACCCGCATCGGCTTGCCGGCGATCTCCACGTCCTCGTGGCTCCAATCAAACTGGTAGGCCTCGCCAGGCCGGAACATGAGCGGGATGAACACCTTGCTCATATCCCCGCTGCCACCGGCGTGGCGCTCCTGCTTCCAGCGGGCCGCATAGCGCCGCACCGCATCGTAGGAGCCGGTGAACCCCTCACGTTCCAGCAGATCATGAATCCGCGTCAGCCGCAGTCGCTCGCGCCGGGGGCGCTCTTCGTTCTCCGCCAGCAACTCATCTAACCGTTCGCGAAATGGACCGGTCTGCGGACGATGCTGCTCCTTCCTCTCGTAGCTGAAATCCGCCTCCGGAGCACGGATCGCCTTGCGCACCGTGTTGCGCGACAACCGTAAATCACGCGCAATCTCTTTGATCGGCTTACCGTCCCTGTGCTCCCTGCGTATCTTGGCAATAGTCTCCACAATCAACATCCCCGTCCTCGCCGCCTGGAAGCCCAAGCCGCGACGCCTCACACTCTGGAATGATGGGGGTCAATTTTAGACGCCGATCACCCCGCTAAGGGGGTCAATTTTGCACGCCGCTCCACAGCCAAGCCTGCTTTCGGCACTGGAGTTCCGGTCGAACAACGCCGTGTGGCGTCCGGTGCTGGCGGCCCTGGACTGGATCAGAAGCAAAGTGGATGATGGATGCCGCTACGTGCCGCCGCACGCAGTGCCGGTCGACGAGGTCATTCCGGCGAGATGGCGCAGTTCCGTCATTGATGAAGAGGGGCGCGTAAACCGGATCAGTTATGAGCTTTGTGTCCTCGCGCAACTGCGCGATCGCATCCGTTCTAAGGAAATCTGGGTTGTCGGGGCGGACCGATACCGCAATCCCGATGACGATCTTCCCAAGGACTTCGATGCGCGGCGAGAAGCATATTACACAGGATTGAACCTGACGGCGGATGCGCGTGCATTTTCAAGCGCCATCCGGGAAGAGCTTGCTCAGGAACTGTTGCTCCTCAATGCCAATATTCCCCGGAACGACAAGGTTCGGCTGCTGTGGCGCGGCGAGAACCGTATATCTCTCACCCCGTTCAAACCCTTGCCCGAACCCAGGGGTCTCGCCTCGATCAAGACCGAGATCGGCCAACGCTGGCCGATGACCGGGCTGCTCGACGTACTGAAGGAGGCTGCCCTTGATACGGGACTTCTCGAAGCGTTCGAAACATCGGCCTCGCGTGTTGCACTGCCGAAAACCGCGCTGGATCAACGTCTCCTGCTATGCCTCTACGGCCTGGGAACGAATGCCGGGCTCAAGCGGATCGCCGGCGCCACCCCCGATGTCAGCTATGAAGAGCTGCTGCATGTCCATCGCCGCTTCGTTCATGCCGCGGCGCTCAAGGAGGCGTGTGCCAGGGTTGCGAATGCGACCCTGGCAATCCGCAATGCTGCAGTCTGGGGGGACGCCGGCACGGCCTGTGCGTCAGATTCCACAAAGTTCGGAGCCTGGGATCGCAACCTGATGACGGAATGGCATGCGCGTTATGGTGGACGGGGCGTCATGATCTACTGGCATGTCGAACGACGCGCGACATGCGTCTATTCCCAGCTCAAGCGCTGCTCTTCCTCCGAGGTCGCCTCCATGATCGAGGGCGTGCTGCGCCATTGCACCGACATGGAAATCCAGCGACAATATGTTGATAGTCATGGCCAAAGCGCGGTTGGCTTTGCATTTTGCCGGCTTCTCGGATTTGAGCTTGCACCCCGCCTGAAAGCGATCGCTCGCCAGAAGCTGGCTCTTCCCGATGTCGGCATGCGAACGCGGCTTCCCCACTTGCAGCCGATCCTCTCCAGTCCGATCAACTGGGATGAGATCGAGCAGCAATATGACGAGATGGTCAAATATGCAGCCGCGATGCAGACAAAAACCGCCGACCCGGAGGCGATCCTGCGCCGGTTTAGCCGCTCCGAGGTGATGCACCCGACCTACAAGGCGTTGAGTGAGCTGGGCCGCGCGGTCAAGACGATCTTCCTGTGCCGGTATCTGCGCGAGGAGTCCTTCCGCCGCGAAATTCATGAAGGCCTGAATGTCGTTGAAAACTGGAACAGTGCCAATGGGTTCGTTTTCTTCGGCAAGGGCGGCGAGATCGCCACTAACCGCATCGATGAGCAGCAGCTCTCGGTCCTGGCGCTACATTTGCTGCAAGCGTCGCTTGTCTATGTGAACACCCGAATGCTTCAGAGCGTGCTGGTGGAACCGAAATGGACGGGCCGGATGACGCCGGATGATTATCGCGGCCTCACACCGCTGATTTACAGCCACGTCAATCCTTATGGCCGCTTCGACCTCGATCTGAATAGCCGGATCGATTTTGGGCGGCTTGCTGCCTGACCGGGGCCTTTCCGCTCGCACCATTTGGGTGCACCCGAACGTGACGATCGGAAGTGACATATACGACATGTCACAAAAGGGTGGTTCCGTCACCAATGTTACTGTACGAGGGCAAAGCCACCCTAATGTGACGGATTTGCCCATGACCCGCGTCGGCTACGCCCGCGTCAGCACCATCGACCAGGATCTCGACATCCAGGTTGCCCGGTTGAAGGCAGCGGGCTGTGAAATCCTCCGCTCCGAAACAGGCTCGGGCGCATCGCGCACTGGACGCACGGAGCTTGAGACGATCATGCAGTTCCTGCGCGCCGATGACGAACTCGTCGTCCTGCGTCTCGATCGGCTCGGTCGCTCCACACGCGATGTTCTCAATCTGGTTCATGAACTCGACCAGAAGGGAGCCTCATTGCGGGTGCTTGAGCCGGAGGTGACGACGGCCGGAAGCATGGGGCGGATGGTGATCACCATTCTGGGCATGGTCGCGGACATGGAACTGACGTTCATCAAGGACCGGCAGCGCGCCGGGATCGAGGCGGCGCGCGCCGAAGGCGTCTACAAAGGCCGGAAGAAAAACATCGATGACGATGAAATCCGACGCCGGATCACCGCCGGCGCGAGCAAGGCCAGCGTCGCGCGCGACCTCAAGATCTCAAGAATGACCGTCTATCGGGCGCTTGACGTCATTCCTTCAAGGATCGGGCTGCCGGAAAAGCCGCCTTCTGTCACCATCGCCCTGCATCTGACCATCGAGAACTTCAACAAGCATGGTCGTGGCAGAAAGCCCGCTCGCGAGCGCATTGAGGCGATGCTGGAGCGGGATTACCAGATGCAAAAGACCGGGAACTGCGATTACACGCTGACCGTCGCCTATGATCAGGGTGCCGATGGCGTCAGCCTCGATGATGAGATCGCATCTCTCCAGACAGAGATGTTCAACATCGCAGAGAGCTACAGGTGCTCGATCGAGACCGATGTTTACGAGATTGGAGGACAAGAGCGAGCCTGGTAGATCGCCATGTTCAATCTTTGTTCTTCAACATGGCCAAAATCGCAGCTTCGGGCCGACTGGGCCAAGAAGAAGAAGAAGAACACCGTCTCCTGGAGCTTCGCCCCGCCGGCTCGCGACCTTCAGCCGCCCCGGATCGCTTTAGCGATCCTCCCACCCGGCATCCCCATGATGGACCGGCTCCGCCGGTACGCTTTTTGTTTGATTAGAAATGTTTAAACACCACGTCCCTACCGCAACGACAGCGCCAACGGCCAAGTAGCAAATTGGCTTTCTTGGAAAGCCAAACGGATAGGGTGGTGATCCAATTGAGAGGGCGGAGCAGGCGGAAACGTCGCCCCTGGTGCGATTTCCGAGCCGCTGGGGCGCATTTCGGGGTGGGGGACAGGAAATGAGGTTGGAGCAGCAAATGCGCTTTACGGGCTTCCTGGGCGGCCGATTTTTTGGAAGCTAGATCTTCGACCTTCAGGGGATCATCCACCGCTGCGTCGATCGCTAATGGTGAGGTCATACCCCAAACCTCACCTTTAGAACGCCAGTAGGCGATTTTCCGCGCTTTCGAGCGATTTCTATGACCAGGGAGGGATGGCAGAGCGCCATCATTCAATATCGTTTGTATATCGGAATGATGCCGCTTCGACTACGGGGCCGTTTAAAGACTTCACGCCTTGTCGAAGCGGCCCGCGAACTCGCGATCGGCATAGTATTTGAGCTTGGCGGCGACGATCGACCGTTGTCCCGCGAAGAACAGGAACTGGTAATCCTCGCGCAGCGAGCGGACTTCATCCGGCGTGAGCAAGGGCCGCGCAAGATGCTGCTGGCCGAACGATATGCCGGTTTCG
Organism: Sphingobium sp. TKS; assembly: GCF_001563265.1. Classification (NCBI taxonomy): domain Bacteria; kingdom Pseudomonadati; phylum Pseudomonadota; class Alphaproteobacteria; order Sphingomonadales; family Sphingobiaceae; genus Sphingobium; species Sphingobium sp. TKS. Next base: position 27,998 of record NZ_CP005087.1, read on the forward strand.
TCGCTGTCGATCGCGCGGCTTCCTCGCGCAGCATGTCGAACAGGGCGTGTTCGCCGGCGTCGAGCGCCATGCCTTCGATCGCGAGATTGGCGCGCGCGTCGGCATCATCCTCGCGCCGCATGGCGGCGTCGGCCGGTGTGCCGCGCGTGAAATCGAGCGCGCGGACTTGGGCGCGGATTGCGTCCACGTCGAGCATGTTCATGGTGCGCTTCTCCCTTCCGTTTCCGCGTCGAACGCCCGCCAGATCGCGCGAGGCCCCATGTTAGGATTCCTCCCTTTCGATTGCGGCGCGGACGAACCGCACACGTTCGGCGACAGAGGCGAGGGGAAGCGTCACCAGCTCGTAGCCAAGGCCGGAATAGACCGCGACCATCGCCTGATAGGTCGCCTGCGCTTCCGCGAAATCCTGTTTTCTTTCCGCATCGGCCGCGAATATCTCGCGCCAAGGGGGCGATGAACACGCGGGGTTGATAGCGAAACAGGTCCGCCGCTTGGCTGACATGAGCCGGGACGGGGAGGCCGCACAGGCGCAGATAGCCCGCCACATCAGGCACGCTGCGATCGCAGATCACCGGCCCTGCGCGATCGTGGGCCTCATGCCATGAGCGCAATTCCCAACCCAGCATCAATTCCGCGAAGGCGGCGCGATCGGCCCAGGGGAGGGCCGCGCCGCCGATCGCGACCTGATCGCGGATGATGGCCCGACCGGCTTCCGGCATGTGGTCGAAACCCTCCACCGCCAACGCTTCGATTAGGGTGCTTTTGCCGGAGCCAGGCCCGCCGGTGATGACATGGAAATCGGGCCGATCAGCCATTGCCCGCACCTTCCGCTTCCGCGTCGAACGCGCGCTTGCCCCGCCGCTTCCAGAGCGCCAGCACATTGCCAGCGTCGTCGCCTTGAACGCGCGCTGTACAATCGAGCAGCGCGCCGTAAAGGGTGGCGCGATCATCGTCGGCCAGCTCGACCAGACCGGCTTTCTGGACGAGGCCGCCCAGCTCTATGAGATGGCGCGTGCGCTCGCGTCGGGCCACGACCCATCCTCTCGTATCGGTGCGGCGCGCGGCGGCTTCAAGCCTGTTCCTTGCCTGCGCCAGTTTGCCTTGCGCCTTCACCGTTGCCGCCAGTGCGTCGGCCAGCCTTGCGACCGCGTCCTTGAAAGAAGGCCGCGCCCCGCGAGCGCCACGCCTCCTTTTCGTTCGCGTCGGCCGCTTCCACAGCGGCGAGCAGCGCACCGGCGAGCGTGTCCAGATCGAGCGCATCGGCCCCGGTGGACGTGACCAGCTCGCCGAGTTGCTGGACCTTGCGGGCCTTCAAAGCCTTGGCCTTGTCGTTCAGCGCCCGCAGTTCCGCGTCATAGTCGCGCACCTTTCGCATCTTCTCTCCCTCGCGCCCATGAATGGAGCCGCAGCGTAGCACGATAGCGCGCGCGAGGAACCGTTCCGATCAAGAAATGCGGCGAAGTCAATCACGCGAACGGCAGAGAGTGTGAGTGCGCGCTTATACATCGTTGCCGACCTGCGCTAAGAAGGGCAGTATAGCGGCCGTTATGGCGATCTACCATTTCTCGGCCAAGGTCATCAGCCGCGCCAACGGATCGAGCGCCGTTGCCAGCGCGGCCTATCGTGCGGCGGAACGGCTGCACGATGACCGGCTAGGGCGCGACCATGATTTCTCAAACAAGGCCGGCGTCGTCCATTCGGAAATCTTGGCTCCCGAGGGTGCGCCGGAGCGTTTAAACGATCGCGCGACCTTGTGGAACGAGGTTGAGGCCGGCGAGAAGCGCAAGGACGCGCAGTTGGCGCGCGAGGTGGAGTTCTCGATTCCGCGCGAGCTGAACCAGCAACAGGGCATCCAGCTCGCCCGCGATTTTGTCGAAAAGCAGTTCGTCGAACGCGGCATGGTCGCGGACATGAATGTACATTGGGACATGGGCAAGGACGGGCAACCCAAGCCGCACGCGCATGTCATGCTGTCGATGCGCGAGGTTGGCCCGGAGGGCTTCGGCCAGAAGGTGCGCGAGTGGAACAGCACGGCGCTGTTGCAGGAATGGCGCGTGGCCTGGGCCGATCATGTCAACGAGCGGTTGGCCGAGCTGGATATAGACGCCCGCATAGATCACCGGACGTTGGAGGCGCAGGGCATCGACCTTGAACCCCAACACAAGATCGGGCCGGCGGCGTCGCGGATGCCCGAACAGGGGCTTGAGGCCGAGCGGGTCGAGGACCATGCCCGGATCGCGCGCGAGAACGGCGAGAAGATCATCGCCAGGCCGGAAATCGCATTGGACGCGATCGCCCGCCAACAGGCGACGTTCACCCGGCGCGACCTGGCGCAGTTCGCGTTCCGGCACAGCGACGGCAAGGATCAGTTCGACCAGGTGATGAGCGCGGTGCGATCCTCGCCCGAGCTGGTGGCGCTGGGGCGGGACGGGAAGGGCGAGGATCGGTTCACGTCGCGCGACATGATCGCGGCCGAGCAGCGGTTGGAACGCGCGGCCGAGGGGCTGGCGATCGACCGGGGGCATGGTGTCGCCGACGCCCATGTGACCCGCGCGCTGGCGTCGGCCGAGGGCAGGGGGCTTGACCTGTCGGCCGAGCAGCGCGGGGCGTTGGCGCATATCACCGGCGACAAGGGCCTTGCGTCGGTCGTCGGCTATGCCGGCAGCGGCAAGTCGGCGATGCTGGGGGTCGCGCGCGAGGCGTGGGAGGCGCAGGGCTATCAGGTGCGCGGCGCGGCCTTGTCGGGCATCGCGGCCGAGAATCTGGAAGGCGGGTCCGCCATCGCGTCGCGGACGATCGCGAGCATGGAATATCAATGGGAGCAGGGCCGCGAACTGCTAGGCCCGCGCGACGTGCTGGTGATAGACGAGGCCGGCATGATCGGCACGCGCCAGATGGAGTGCGTGCTGTCCCATGCCGAACAGGCGGGCGCGAAGGTCGTTCTTGTCGGCGACCCCGAGCAGTTGCAGGCGATCGAGGCCGGGGCGGCGTTCCGGGCCGTGACCGAGCGCCACGGTTGGGCCGAGATCACCGAGATACGCCGGCAGTGCGAGGACTGGCAGCGCGACGCGACCAAGGCGCTGGCGACGGGCCGGGCAGGCGAGGCGATCCATGCCTATGAGGCGCATGGCATGGTGCAGGCGGCCGAGACGCGTGAGCTGGCCCGCGCCGATCTTGTGGACCGCTGGGATGCCGAGCGCATCGCCGCGCCGGATCAGTCGCGGATCATCCTCACCCATACCAATGCCGAGGTGCGCGATTTGAACCTGGCCGCGCGCGATCGGCTGCGCGACGCCGGCGAGCTGGGGCCGGACGTGCGCGTGTCGGCCGAGCGCGGCGCGCGGGACTTCGCGACCGGCGACCGCATCATGTTCCTGAAAAACGAGCGCGGGCTAGGGGTGAGGAACGGCACGCTGGGGAAGGTCGAGCAGGTATCGCCGGAGCGCATGGCGGTGAAGCTGGACGATGGCCGATCGGTCGCGTTTGACCTGAAAGATTATGCCCATGTCGATCACGGCTATGCCGCCACCATCCATAAATCGCAGGGCGTGACGGTCGATCGCGCGCATGTGCTGGCGACCCCCGGCATGGACCGCCATTCGGCCTATGTGGCGTTGTCGCGGCACCGCGACGGGGTGCAGCTCCATTACGGCCGCGACGACTTCGGCGACGATCGCCGGCTTGTCCGCACGCTGTCGCGCGAGCGGGCGAAGGATATGGCGTCCGACTATGGCCGCGACCGGGATGCGGAGATTCGTGCTTTCGCCGACCGGCGCGGATTGTCGGGCGAGATCCGATTGCCGGAACGGGCGGAACGCTCGCCGGTGGAGATCCTTGGCCCGCGCGCGGGAACCATGCGCCAGATGGGCGAAGATCCACGCACGGTTCGCGATGCCGGCGACCGCGGCGCTGGCGCGGGACAAGCCGCGGCCGAGCGGCAACCGCGGCGAGGCATGTTCGACGGCTTCCGGCCTGCCCCGCAGCGCCCAGCGCCGGAATCGACGCCGGCAGGCGAGCGCGAGAAGGCGGCCCCCAAGCGCGGCATGTTCGACGGGCTGAAGCTGTCGGCCGCGCCGCTGAAGGGCGCGGAGCGCGCGCCGGTCCCTGCCGATCGCGGCCAGGGCCGCGACTATGCCCGCGCGGTCGAGCGGGCCTCGCGTTCGGCCGAGGCGGTGTTGCAGGCGCGGGCGTCGGGCGCTCCGGTCCTTGAGCATCAAAAGGTCGCGCTCGAGCGCACGACACAGGCGCTGGACCAGATCAGGCCGGGAGCCTCGCGTGACCTCGCATCGGCGATGCAGCGCGATCCCGCCTTGCTGCGCGAGGCGGCGGCGGGGCGCAGCGGCCCGATGATCGAGGCGATGGCCCAGGAGGCGCGCGTGCGGGCCGATCCGAACTTGCGCGCCGATCGGTTCGTGGAACGCTGGCAGGGCCTCAAACAGGAGCGCGACCGCCTCTATCGCGCCGGCGACATGGCGGGCCGGGAGCGCACGGGCAAGGAAATGGCGGGCATGGCGAAAAGCCTTGAGCGCGATCCCCAGGTGGAATTGGTCCTGCGTAATCGCACCCGCGAGCTGGGGCTTGAGATCGGCATGGGCCGGGGGCGCGGCATGAACAGCGGCGACCTTGGCCGCGAGCTGGCGCGGGATTTAGGGATAGGCATGGGGCGCGGAATGAGCCGGTAAGGAGAGGATGATGGACGAGGATAATTATCGCAACAACGGCAGGGCCGGCGACGATCCGCAGGCGGCGTTCGAGCAGTTGCGCGGCGAGGTGGCGCTGGTGCGCCTTGCGGTCGAGGGGTTAGCCCGCGCGCGCGAGTCCATCGAGATTCCCGATTATCAGCCGACGCTCGCCAACACCGAGAAGATATTGCTGGCGCTCACCCAGCGGGTCGATGTGATCGCGAAAAGCCCCGCGATGAAACTCACCCCGGAGACGATGGGAGAGCGTGTAAACGCTTCGGTGGCGAGTGCGACGGGCGAGCTGCACAACCTGGTGAACAGCACGCGATCGGACATGAGCGAGGCGGCGCGGGAATTGCGGGGGCTGATCGGAACGACGCGCGCGCGCTGGCAACAGGATCGGTGGCTGTTTTGGATCGGGTTGGGCGGCGTGGTGCTGGGGATATTGCTCTATGCGCTTCTCGCCGGCCTGATCGCGCGCGCCATGCCCGATAGCTGGCAGTTGCCGGAGCGCATGGCGACGCGGGCGCTTGCCGAACCGACGCTATGGGATGCCGGCACGCATCTGATGCAGCGCGCATCGCCGGCGAGCTGGGAGGGGATCGTCGCGGCCGCCAATCTGGCGCGGGACAATCGCGAGACGATCGAAGCGTGCGGCGCGGCTGCCGCCAAGGCGAAAAAGACGGTGCGCTGCACGATCGAGGTCAAGCCGGCGAACAATGACCGCTGATCGGCGCGCGCGGCCAAGCTCAGCGTCATGCCTTCGCCGATCGCGTAGCGGCCGAGCGCCATATCGCCGCCACCCTACGCCGGCGCGGCACTGCCGAGGGGCGTATCGGCGTGCCCTATCGGCCTATAGGGGCTAGGGGCGAATCACGGATTTCACCTGAATCCCGTCATGCCGTGGCGCAACTCCTGACGATCTCCGCCGCGCACGCTATTGCGCGGCCTCTCTGATCCCGCATAATGTCCGAAAAACACTGTCGGATTGTAAATGTGTCCGACAACATGGTTTTGGGGGTTTTCCGTCATGCTCGTTGGCTACATGCGCGTATCGTCAACCGATGATCGGCAATCGGTCGATCGGCTCTGTTGCAAAGATTGGCGGCAGTCAGAGGTAGGCTGTCGCTCTGCGCCGATCAGGCGGCTGCTGCGAAATGGTGGTTGAGCATGCCCATGGCCTCCGTCAGCGCCGAGGGCCCAATGCCAAAAGCTCTCTCCACAAGGCGCACCTCGCCCCTGATGCCGGGCTGCAGGCACCAGGGGCGAGCCTGTCCTTTGCGCAGGGCTCGCATGACTTCGAATCCCTTGATCGTGGCATAGGCCGTGGGGATCGATTTGAAACCGCGCACCGGCTTGATCAGTATCTTGAGCTTTCCGTGATCGGCCTCGATCACGTTATTGAGATACTTCACCTGCCGGTGGGCCGTCTCCCGGTCCAGCTTTCCTTCGCGCTTCAATTCGGTGATCGCTGCACCATAGCTCGGCGCTTTGTCGGTATTGAGCGTGGCAGGCTTTTCCCAGTGCTTCAGGCCTCGCAGGGCCTTGCCCAGGAACCGCTTCGCTGCCTTGGCGCTGCGGGTCGGCGACAGGTAGAAATCGATCGTGTCGCCCCGCTTGTCGACTGCCCGGTACAGGTAGGTCCACTTGCCCCGCACCTTGACGTAGGTTTCATCCAGGCGCCAGCTCGGATCAAAGCCACGCCGCCAGAACCAGCGCAGCCGCTTCTCCATCTCCGGGGCGTAGCACTGGACCCAGCGATAGATCGTCGTATGGTCGACCGAAATGCCGCGTTCCGCCAGCATTTCCTCAAGGTCGCGATAGCTGATCGGATAGCGACAATACCAGCGCACCGCCCACAGGATCACATCACCCTGGAAATGGCGCCACTTGAAATCCGTCATCGTTCCGTCCGTCCAATCTCCGCCAAGCATGCTCAAGCTTCACGATTTTTGCAACAGAGCCGGCGCGCGGATCCTGTGGTGCACGCCCGTGTTTGGCCAGGCCGTGGGCACTCAACATATCGATGAGATTCTCGCGGTCTGGTATCCGACTCACAAAACCTTCCTCGATCTTTCGGATGCGCCCGGGGCTAAGGAAAGCTACCGCCTGAGAGGCGCCTGCGTGGCCTACGCCGTCATCCATCGATGCTCCGGCAGCAACTCTCCGCTCGACGGCAATGGCTAGAACGATTCCTCGATTGACATGATATTCATCATGCGATATGCATCGCCGACCGGGCAGACCAGAAAATCGCTCAAGGAGAATATCGATGAGCCTCGGCGCAAAGCCATTTGGCGAGAAGAAATTCATTGAGATCAAGGGCCGGCGCATGGCCTATATCGATGAAGGGACCGGCGATCCGATCCTCTTCCAGCACGGCAATCCGACGTCGTCCTATCTGTGGCGCAATATCATGCCGCATTGCGCCGGGCTGGGACGGCTGATCGCCTGTGACCTGATCGGCATGGGCGATTCGGACAAGCTCGATCCGTCGGGGCCCGAGCGTTATGCCTATGCCGAGCATCGTGACTATCTCGACGCGCTGTGGGAGGCGCTCGATCTCGGGGACAGGGTTGTTCTGGTCGTGCATGACTGGGGGTCCGTCCTCGGCTTCGACTGGGCCCGCCGCCACCGCGAGCGTGTACAGGGGATTGCCTATATGGAAGCGGTCACCATGCCGCTCGAATGGGCGGATTTTCCCGAACAGGCTCGCGATCTGTTTCAGGCCTTTCGCTCGCAGGCGGGCGAAGAATTGGTGTTGCAGGACAATGTTTTTGTCGAACAAGTTCTCCCCGGATTGATCCTGCGCCCCTTAAGCGAAGCGGAGATGGCCGCCTATCGCGAGCCCTTCCTCGCCGCCGGCGAAGCCCGTCGACCGACCCTGTCTTGGCCTCGCCAAATCCCGATCGCAGGCACCCCGGCCGACGTGGTCGCGATCGCCCGGGACTATGCCGGCTGGCTCAGCGAAAGCCCGATTCCGAAACTCTTCATCAACGCCGAGCCGGGACACCTGACCACGGGCCGAATACGCGACTTCTGCCGCACATGGCCAAACCAGACCGAAATCACGGTCGCAGGCGCCCATTTCATCCAGGAGGACAGTCCGGACGAGATTGGCGCGGCGATTGCGGCGTTTGTCCGGCGATTGCGCCCAGCATAATCCGGAACCGGCTCATTTTCTAAGATCCGAACAAACCACAGACGCGGCGACGCCGATCACCCGCGCAGGACAATAGGAGAGACCGACATGAGCGACGACATTTTTGGCTCTGTTGCAAAGATTGGCGGCAGTCAGAGGTAGGCTGTCGCTCTGCGCCGATCAGGCGGCTGCTGCGAAATGGTGGTTGAGCATGCCCATGGCCTCCGTCAGCGCCGAGGGCCCAATGCCAAAAGCTCTCTCCACAAGGCGCACCTCGCCCCTGATGCCGGGCTGCAGGCACCAGGGGCGAGCCTGTCCTTTGCGCAGGGCTCGCATGACTTCGAATCCCTTGATCGTGGCATAGGCCGTGGGGATCGATTTGAAACCGCGCACCGGCTTGATCAGTATCTTGAGCTTTCCGTGATCGGCCTCGATCACGTTATTGAGATACTTCACCTGCCGGTGGGCCGTCTCCCGGTCCAGCTTTCCTTCGCGCTTCAATTCGGTGATCGCTGCACCATAGCTCGGCGCTTTGTCGGTATTGAGCGTGGCAGGCTTTTCCCAGTGCTTCAGGCCTCGCAGGGCCTTGCCCAGGAACCGCTTCGCTGCCTTGGCGCTGCGGGTCGGCGACAGGTAGAAATCGATCGTGTCGCCCCGCTTGTCGACTGCCCGGTACAGGTAGGTCCACTTGCCCCGCACCTTGACGTAGGTTTCATCCAGGCGCCAGCTCGGATCAAAGCCACGCCGCCAGAACCAGCGCAGCCGCTTCTCCATCTCCGGGGCGTAGCACTGGACCCAGCGATAGATCGTCGTATGGTCGACCGAAATGCCGCGTTCCGCCAGCATTTCCTCAAGGTCGCGATAGCTGATCGGATAGCGACAATACCAGCGCACCGCCCACAGGATCACATCACCCTGGAAATGGCGCCACTTGAAATCCGTCATCGTTCCGTCCGTCCAATCTCCGCCAAGCATGCTCAAGCTTCACGATTTTTGCAACAGAGCCGGTCGATCTGCAACGCGATGCGCTCACGGCCGCTGGTGTCGATCAACGGCACCTCTACTCCGACAAGGCTTCCGGTGCGCGCGACGATCGCGCCGGCCTGAAAGCCTGCCTCGACTACATGAACGCCGGCGACACGCTGGTTGTCTGGAAGCTCGATCGGCTCGGCCGCTCGCTGCCGCACCTGCTGGCGATCGTCACCGACCTCAAGGAACGCGGCATCGCCTTCCGGTCGCTGACCGAACAGATGGATACCACCACGCCGCATGGCGAGTTGCTGTTCTCGCTGTTCGGCGCGCTCGCCCAATACGAGCGAGCGTTGACGCGGGAGCGGATCATGGCGGGCCTGGCCGCCGCAAAGCGGCGGGGCCGACAAGGTGGACGACCGCCGACGATCGCCGCGGAAAAGATGCAGTTGATAGTTGCCGCTCTGTCCAATGGGGCCAGCAAAGCGTCGGTTTCTCGCACGTTCAGCGTGCCGCGATCAACATTGACGGACACGTTGGAGCGGATCGGGTGGTCAGCGCCGGTCAAGGATACGCCTTGAATAACGACAAAAATATAATTATATTCCCGTCATGTTATCCATGCGCTTTTCCTGGCACCCAGCCAAAGCCGAGAGCAATCTGAGAAAGCATGGCATCAGTTTCGAGACGGCCGCCAGCGCCTTCGCAGACCCCTTTGCGCTTAGCGTGCATGATCGGATCGAAGGCGGCGAGCAACGATGGCAGACCTTGGGCCTGGTCGAAGGACATTTACTCCTGCTGGTGGCCCACACCGTCGCTGAGGATGACGACGACGGCGAATATGTGGAGATCATCCATATCATTTCGGCCCGAAAAGCCGATCGAAAGGAAAGACGACGTTATGAAGAAGAAAGACGCTGATACCGTCCGCTTCCAGCTCGATCCGGGCAATCTGCCCCCCTTGACCGAGGCACAGAAGGCCGAGCTGGATGCCCTGCAGGCGATGCCGGATAGCGGTATCGACTATAGTGATGCCCCGACGCTGACAGAGGATTTCTGGAAGACCGCCGAGCGTGGACGGTTCTATAAGCCGATCAAGCAGCAGGTAACGGCGCGGCTCGACGCCGATGTGCTTGCTTGGCTCAAATCCCAGGGCAAGGGCTATCAGGCTCGCATGAACGCAATCCTTCGGCGCGAGATGTTGGCGGCTGCGAAGGAGCGCCGACACGCTTGACGTGCAGGCCGCAGATGGATGCCGCTTTCACGGCCGGGAGTAACCCGGCCCGGCGTAGGCGCGCGAAGCCGCCAGAGTTGCGGCAATCATGTGTTTTTCGCTATGCTCTTTCTTCTAAAATAGCGACCGGTGAAAAATCCGATCCACGCAATTGCTGGAACAAGCCAAGGCCAAAAGGAAGATAAGAGTAGAATCATGTCGCCCCAGCGGCTCCGAGCAATAGCGTTAATGCAGTCGATCCCAATGTTATCGGAGTAGCGACAAATATTCCGAATTTTTGGTTTGCAAATGATACGAGCGAACAGACCAGTAAGATCACGAATATATCTGGCCAAAATTCACCCAACATACGTATCACGTTGTCTTTCTCCACGAACAGCCATCTACATGCGGCGCACTGCAACCCTAAGTCCAAGAAATCCGTCAAGTAACGAAATTTTGTTAAGAGTCTGTCTTGAATCTCATGGGTAACGAGCGATGCGTCGGATGAGGACGATGGCAGCGGCGGCATAGAGGAGCGCGGTTGCGGATTTGATGGTCCGCTCGAAGTCTTTGGCCAGACGGCGATTGCGGTTGATCCATGCGAAGGTGCGTTCGACGATCCATCGTCTGGGATGGACGACGAAGCCGGTCTGATCGGCGAATTTGCGGACGATTTCGATCGTAATGGAGGTGGCGTCCCGGACGCGATCGCTGTTGTAGGCGCTGTCGGCATAGGCGCGCGCGACGAAGGGATGCCGCTGGTGAGACTGCTGGAGCAAGGGCACCGCGCCATCGCGGTCCTGCACATCGGCAGGATGGACCAGTATGATAAGGGCGCGACCATCGGTATCGACCATTGCATGGCGTTTGCGTCCCATGGTCTTCTTGCCTGCGTCGTAACCACGAGGTCCGCCTGCTTCGGTGGTCTTCACGCTCTGGCTGTCGATGACTGCCGCGGATGGTGCTGGTTCTCGCCCTGTCCGGATGCGATCGATCCGAACGAGATGATGATTGAGGCTTTCGAATACCCCATCGTCGCGCAAGGTGCAGAACCACTGGTATACCGTGCGCCATGGCGGAAAACTGTCGGGCAAAAGCCGCCAGGGACATCCTGCCCGTAGCAGATAGAAAATGGCTTCGACGATTTCGCGCATCGGCCAGCATCGCCGTCGTCCGCGCTGGCTGGCTCAGGGTCTGGACGATTTGCTAGCCCGACGACCGGGGCAGGCCGCGACATGGCTATCCTGGCTGCGCAATGCGCCACAATCGCCGGCAGAGCGCAACATCCTGCGCCTGATCGGACGGCTCGCCTATCCGGCACGAAGCAACATACAGCGTGGGTCTGGATGTCAGCCAGCGCAGCACGAGCATCTGTGTTCTCGATCCCGACGGCAAGACCGTGGTGGAAGGGCAGGCGAAGACTAACCCGTTCGAGATCGGCCGCTATTTGCAGAAGCGCCTGGAAGGGCCGCTGAAGCTCGGTATGGATCGCATTCTGGCTCTACCATGGGCTGCGCAGGAGCGGCGTCTGGTTGAGAAGCGTCTTGAGGCGCAGGGGCGGTTAACCTGCACCGTCAGACGTAGCGCTCACTTATCGAGAAGATCGTTTGTGCCTTTGGCGCTCGGCTAAACAGCGCATGGAAAGCGTCACCTGCTGCAGCTATGCCCTGTTCTGCCAATGTCCGCGTCGGCCAATAAAGTTCGCGCACACCGATCACCGAGGGGCCGGGGAGGACGAGCTTTTCGATCGGATGGCACCGGGTATGGCGAAATGCGCCAAGACGCTCGCCAAGTGCGAAATCGTCGTCTCCGGCCCAGGCCGTGCCGCCTTCCTCGAACACCACCTGGGTAAGCTTGGCGAAGTTCGGTCGTCGGTCGATCGACCAGTTATAGGCCGCCTCGTCACCGCGCAGCGCTTCGGCGCGGCTTTTGAGAACCTCTTCGCGTGCGAAAACGGCAAAGAAGTTGTCCATGTCGACGAAATTCGGCTCATCTTTCAGCGCATAGGCCACATAATCAGGATCGGTCACGAAGGCGGCAGCGTCCGCTTCGCTGTCGAACCAGACTTCGGCGATGCCTTCGTAGCGGTTCTGATCGGCATCGAGGAAATCGACGTCGACCTGATGGCTCTGGACATAGCGCTTGATAATCCGGATGCCTTGTCCCAGCGAGCCGTGGGGATAGCGCCAGTGATCGTGAAACGCCTGAGGCGTCATTCCCACTCTCCGTGCGAAGACCGCCATCATTCGTATTGCGCTCATAGTCCGGTTCCCAACGGTTCTGGCAGTTCAGATTGCGGTGTAGCCGCCATCGGCAGCAATGGCGGCGCCGGTGACGAACGAAGAGGCATCCGACAGCAACCAGGCTGCCGTTTCGCCGATCTCCGCCGGTTCGCCATATCGACCGATCGGGTGGGCGGTTTTCAGGAATTCCGCGTGCGAAGGCTCGTTCTCGATCACCGACATCAGCATCGGAGTGCGGATAGCGCCCGGTAGAACTGCGTTCACGCGGATTCCCTGTTGCCCGTAATCGACGGCAGCGATCCGCGTCAGCCCGATAACGGCATGTTTGGCTGCGATGTACTCGCCATGTGCGGGGATCGCGACGGTGCCGCCAACCGACGCCGTGTTCACGATCGAACCGCCGCTCCCCGCTTTCAGCATCGCTGCGATCTGATGTTTCATGCAATGAAAAACGCCGAGCACGTTGATATCCAGGGATCGTTGGAAATCGGCGCTCGTCAGTTGATGAAGCGGCACGTTGACCGGCGGCAGCCCCGCATTGTTGAATGCGCCATCAAGGCGACCGAATTCGGTGATGGCGAGTTCCACGGTCGACCACGCGTTGTCCTCGATACTGACGTCGCAATGGCTGTAGACGGCGTTGCCACCTTCCGCGCGTATCAGTCTGACCGTTTCCTCGGCTGCGGCTTCGACGATATCGGCGACAACCACATTCGCGCCCCGACGGGCAAGAATAAGGGCGGCAGCGCGGCCGATACTGCCGCCTGCGCCCGTCACGATATAGCTGCGTTGCTCCAATCCGGACATTGAGGACCCCATTTTTGACTGACGGGCAAGTGAAGGGCGCTGCCTGTCAGATGCCCAGCGCTTCGCGCACGGTCCTGGCGTTCACCCAGCGATCGACGTGGTGAAGGTTGTGGCGGATCTGTACTTCGCCATCCTGCAACTGCATCGTATCGTATGCGCCGGCCTCGATGCCGCGCTGGGTGCGTTCGGTGTTCGTCACGTCCTCCAGCAGGATTTCCGCGATGCGCGTGATATAGAGTTCCTGTTGCAGCTTTTCCCGCCCGGTCAGTGGCTTGGGTACATGAAACTCGGCTTCCCACCGCGTGCGATTGACGCTGATCGGCCAGAACCTGTGCGACCAGAAACCGCCGGGCGAAAGGTTTATGTGCAGCGTGGGAAAAGCGACGGCGATGTCCAGCGCCCAGTGTTTCGATTGCTTGGGATTGATCGCGGGATGATCGAGATACTCGGTCATCCCCGCCGTTTCCGCGGCACCCAGCACGTTGCCGGTATCGCGGTTCGCATAGGCCATCTTTTCGACCATCGCATCTTCGGGCGGAGCGTAGTCCGGATTGCCGAAAGTGGAAAACTGGCGGTGTGGTCCCCAGAAGCGTGCATCGAGCGGGCGGGAATGCGGATTGACCGCGCTGGCGAAAGTCTTGCCGATCGTCGCCGGGTGGATCGAAGGGATATGGTAGGTTTCCGAAAAGGCATCGGCCAGCACTTTCCAGTTCGCATCGAGATGCGCCTCGAAATAGAGTGACGTATCCGTATTTTCCCAAGAAACCCCGGCAAACCGCGTTCCGAAGTCTCCAAGGAATTCCTGCAGGCTGACTTCGGGCTGCTTCTGGTGGTTGAGGAATATCCAGCCTTCCCACACATCGGTGGCGATCGGCACGAGGCCGCATTTCTTCTTGTCGAGATCGAAGAAGTTCGCCTCGTCTGGCACGCCCATCAGGCTGCCGTCGTTGCGGTAGACCCAGTTGTGGTAATTGCAGGAGAAGCGCGAGGCGCGGCCGCGCTCGGTCAACACGGCTCTGTTGCAAAAATCGTGAAGCTTGAGCATGCTTGGCGGAGATTGGACGGACGGAACGATGACGGATTTCAAGTGGCGCCATTTCCAGGGTGATGTGATCCTGTGGGCGGTGCGCTGGTATTGTCGCTATCCGATCAGCTATCGCGACCTTGAGGAAATGCTGGCGGAACGCGGCATTTCGGTCGACCATACGACGATCTATCGCTGGGTCCAGTGCTACGCCCCGGAGATGGAGAAGCGGCTGCGCTGGTTCTGGCGGCGTGGCTTTGATCCGAGCTGGCGCCTGGATGAAACCTACGTCAAGGTGCGGGGCAAGTGGACCTACCTGTACCGGGCAGTCGACAAGCGGGGCGACACGATCGATTTCTACCTGTCGCCGACCCGCAGCGCCAAGGCAGCGAAGCGGTTCCTGGGCAAGGCCCTGCGAGGCCTGAAGCACTGGGAAAAGCCTGCCACGCTCAATACCGACAAAGCGCCGAGCTATGGTGCAGCGATCACCGAATTGAAGCGCGAAGGAAAGCTGGACCGGGAGACGGCCCACCGGCAGGTGAAGTATCTCAATAACGTGATCGAGGCCGATCACGGAAAGCTCAAGATACTGATCAAGCCGGTGCGCGGTTTCAAATCGATCCCCACGGCCTATGCCACGATCAAGGGATTCGAAGTCATGCGAGCCCTGCGCAAAGGACAGGCTCGCCCCTGGTGCCTGCAGCCCGGCATCAGGGGCGAGGTGCGCCTTGTGGAGAGAGCTTTTGGCATTGGGCCCTCGGCGCTGACGGAGGCCATGGGCATGCTCAACCACCATTTCGCAGCAGCCGCCTGATCGGCGCAGAGCGACAGCCTACCTCTGACTGCCGCCAATCTTTGCAACAGGAGGGGCCATGCGGCGGGCAACGGCCTGGCCGACGCGCCAGACGCCGGTCAGGTTGGTATCGAGAACCTGTGCCCAATCTTGTTCCGTCATATCGAGAAAAGGCGCGGTCGCCGCGACGCCGGCATTGTTGACAAGGATCTGGATCGGGCCGAGCTCGTCCTCGATCCGTGCGACGGCCGCATCAACGCTGGCCCGATCGGTAACATCGAGCGCTACGGCAAGTGCTTTGCCGCCTTGGTCGGTAATCGCCTTTGCCGTGTCCGCGACCCGGTCGATGCTGCGCGCCGCGAGGGCGACATGTGCGCCGTTCGCCGCGAGCAGCAGTCCGAAATGGCGCCCAAGACCGCTCGATGCGCCGGTCACCAATGCGATACGGTCCTGGAGAGGATATACTTCGGACATGATCACCGGTCCTGTTTTCCGCAGAGGATATCTCTTTGGCTACCCCGCAGGCGGCCGTGAAAAGCGTTCGCCTTAGCGGAGCGTCTCGTTGAGCCACCTCAGTCCCGCCTCGGCGGCCATCATGCCTCTCGCCTTGTCGGAATAGAGCGTTATGTGGGTCGTGTGCGGCAACACCACAAGTTCCTTGCGGGGGCAAGGAATGGCATTGAACGTATCGATTTCAAGATCCCATAGGGTAATATCGTCCCCTTCGGCAACCACCATCATGACAGGTGTGTTGATGACGCGACCAACAAAGCTGTTCACATTGTAATTTAGGAGCAATTCGACCGATTCGACAGTGCTCTTGTTCTGATAGAGCGGCGCGTCATTTTTCTTGATCTCGTTAAAGACAATTTCCGCTTCCGGCACCGGCCAGCAAGGAATGTCATTGACGTAATCAATGGTGGCGTGCGGCAAATAGAGTTGCTCACCGGGCTTTTCATAACGTAGCGCGCGATCATCGGCGATCAGCTTCAGAAGTTGGCGCCAGCCGTTTACGCCATGGATACGACGCATATTCTCATATCCGTCGATAACGGGAACATGGCTGATGACCGTTTTCACCCGCTCGTCGATCGCTGCAAGGATGATGACATGGCCGCCGGAATAGGAAATGCCCCAGGCCCCGATCTTGTCGGGGTCGACCGCAGGGTGGCGCTCGAGGAAGCTGATGGCGTTCTGATAATCCCGGATCTGCGCCCAGGGATCCAGATGCTGGCGATTGTCGCCGCCACTGACCCCGAGGTTGCGATAGTCGATGATGAGCGCGTTAAAGCCATTTTCAGCGAACTTCTGCGCATAGGTCGGCATCGTGACCTCACGCACATAGCACCAGCCGCCAGCGAGCACGACAGTGGGCCGACGCCCGCCTTCGTCGGGTGTGTAGAGCCAACCCCGAACAGTATCACCTTCGGACTGGAACTCTACGTCGAGCCTCTGCACCATTACCCTTGCCCTCCCTCGCTTAATTAGAGCCGCGGCCGGACGGTCGCGCCGTGGCGCCCATCCTCATCGCTATCATTGCCCTAACTAAGTGACCAACTGGTAACGTGTCAAGATAGCTTCTCTGCGCCTCCAGAGCTTGGCACCCGATATGCATGGGCCTCGGCCCAATGGGGCCGAGGCCGTGCCGTTAACTTATTTGAAAGCAGGAAGTTTTGCCGGGTTCAGCCTATCGACGCTACATCAAGGGGAGAAGGCCTTTTTTTGGTGGCCCTGGCCAGTCGTGGCTTGCGGACGCGGCGCTGGGGAGGAGCCACCAGCCCGGGATAAATGTTGACGACCCCATCCAGAAACAGAATAATTTCCATCTCTACCCAGGCATCGACGTTTTCAGGCGTGTCGACCCCATATATGAATTTCCGGACGCCGAGATAAAAGATGCGCGAATTGACGCCAAGCACGAGTTCGGATTCGTTCTGTGTGAGAGGCATCTCTTCAATCGTAGGCAGGCCAAGATCGTGACGAAATTCGGCGCAAACCGGCCTGACGAGATGTTCTTGCATGAAAGAATACCAGCGACCGTTTATGTCGGATCCCTTAAGACCTGCGAACATGAATAGGCGGACCCAGTCATAATTAAGCACTGTCTGGGCGAGCGCCTGGTATACATTTACCAGCCGCTCTCGCAACGGAACATTGCGGTTGCTGATTACAATTTCCCAGTATGGATTCCACCGGCCGATGAATACTTCCTGATACACGCGTTCAATCAGTGCGTTCTTGCTGGCAAAATAGCGAAATAACAAAGGGTGCGTGATGTTCAGCCGCTTCGCTAGCTCGCGTGTGTCACCACCAAACCCTACTTCCGCGAAGAATTGCACGGCGCCTTCCACGATAAGCCGCTCGCGTTCGGCGCGCGGCAACCGCGGAGTGTCGGTCTGCGTTTTCTTACGCGGGGTCGTCACCTCATTCCCTTCTTTCATAACCAAGCGCCTTGGCGCCGATGCCAATGGTCGTGAATGCTAAAAAATGACCGGCTGGTCAAGTGCATAGGCGGATGCTTCGCTCCAGCTGACGGCGGTGCGCGCTGAATACGCGCCGCCGCTGGAAGAGGTCCTTACTCTGTGAGTTGTTGCATGTGCGCTTGCAGCATTGTGGCCGGCGGGCAGGAGTTGGGAATTGGTCGTTACGTAGCTTCTTTTTGGCGATGTTTGTGGCGCATAGGGCTATTGACAAATGACCAAACGGTGACCTAAAGTTTCAAACAGACGCAGAGACGATAAGCGCCGTGCAAGTTGGGGCCATCCGGCCGGAAATGCTGAACGGATGGATCGGATGCTGCCAGGGGCCTGCGTGAGCGGGTTGGCAGGCTAGTTTCCCATGTACGGAAGACGAATCGGGAAAGCTCGTGGTCGGTGTGTTTCGCGAGTGAGGGGATAGACGTGCGAAAGGACGTGAGCGGTTGGATCACCCGTCTGAACGACGCGATGATCGACAACTACACAGCTTCAGGCGCATGGCGGAATGAGTCGATCGCCGATATCGCTGCGCGTCTGGTGATCGAAAAGCCTGACATGCTCGCATTTATTGAGGGCGATCGCTCGCTTTATCTGGGTAATCTTGTTACCAAGGCAAGAAAGATTGCTGCGGTACTTGCCACGCGTGGCCTAGTTCCGGGCGATGTGGTAAGCTTCCAGCTTCCCAACTGGCTCGAAACCGCGGTAATCAACCTGGCTTGTTGTATCGGCGGCTTTGTCTGCAATCCCATCATCCCAATCTATCGCGAGGCGGAGGTCGGCTACATCCTGCGCGACGGCCGTGCTAAGATTCTGTTCGTGCCGACGAGCTTCCGTGGCTTCGATTATGTCAATATGGCGCGCGCGCTTCAGGCGGGCCTTCCCGATCTTGCCACCATCGTTACCGTCCGGGGTGAGGCGGAGGGCTGTCTTGGTTATGAGGAGCTTCTCGCTTCAAACGCGCCTGACGTGGCAAGCGGCCATCCCGATCCCAATGCCGTCAAGCTGCTGCTCTATACATCGGGCACGACAAGCCATCCCAAGGGCGTTCTGCACAGCCACAATAGCTTAATGGCCGAGCTCCTTGCCGCTCGGGACTATTGGGGCCTTGGTGCGAGCGATGTGGTGCTGATGCCCTCGCCGGTTACGCATATAACCGGCTATCTTTACGCGCTCGAAATGGGTTTCGTCACCGGCTGTGCCGCGGTGTTGATGGAGCGATGGGACGCCTCTGAGGCGGTCGAGCTGATCAAGCGGCACGGCGTAACGATGAGCGTTGGCGCAACTCCCTTCCTCAGGGAACTTACGGATACGGTCGTGTCGGCCGGGGCTCTGCTCCCCACGATGCGTTTGTTTATCTGCGGCGGGGCGCCGGTTGCGCCGGAACTTGTGCGCCGGGCGGCGCAGGCGATCCCGGGGTGCGCCATATCGCGCGCCTTCGGAAGCAGCGAGGCGCCAACGGTCACGCTGGGTGTCCGGGGCGTCGAAGAGCTTGAGCTTGGCGCGACCACGGACGGGCGCATCGTCAACAATGAAGTGCGGATCATCGACGAAGCGACGGGAGCGTTGCTGGGCGAGGGGGCGGAAGGAGAGATCCTTGTTCGCGGCCCGGAGGTGATGCTGGGCTATACCGATCAAGCGCTGACGGACGATGCGTTCGATCAGGACGGCTTCTTCCGCACGGGTGATCTCGGACGGATCGAATTTGGCGATTTCCTGGCGGTGAGCGGCCGTAAAAAGGATGTTATCGTGCGCGGGGGCGAGAATATCAGCCCTCAGGAAATCGAAGATGCGCTGCATCGCTATCCTGCAATCACCGACGTCGCAGTGGTGGCGATGCCGCATGGAAGGCTGGGTGAAGGGGTCTGCGCCTATGTGATTGCGGATGCGCCCGTTTCCGTCGCCGACATTGGCAGCTTCCTCGGGGAGCAAGGGCTAGCGCGACAGAAATGGCCGGAGCGCGTGGAGATGGTCGACGCGTTTCCGCGCACGGCTTCGGGCAAAGTCCAGAAGAATATCCTGCGTGATCGCCTGGTTGCGCAGGCTCAGCCCACGGAGGCGTCCTTATGAATGGTCCGGACCTTCAACGGTCATTACAGCTTTTTGAGCGCATGCTGCTTATCCGCAGGATGGAGGAGCGGCTTGGTGACCTCGGGAAAGCCGGCGAACTTCCTGGCAATGTGCATCTTTATATTGGCCAGGAAGCGGTGGCCACCGGCGTCTGCGCACATCTTGACGACAGCGACTGGGTTGCCAGCACTCATCGCGGGCACGGTCACTTCCTGGCGAAGGGCGGAGATCCGCGCGCTATGGCGGCGGAGCTCATGGGCAAAGAGACCGGCATTTGCCACGGCAAGGGCGGCTCGATGCATGTTGCCGACGTCTCGAAGGGCATATTGGGCGCCAACGGCATTGTCGGCGGTGGCGTAGGGCTCGCGGTCGGTGCGGCACTCGGCGCGCAGCTTGACGGCGAGGGCCGGGTTGCCGTGGTGTTTTTCGGTGACGGTGCGTCCAGCCAGGGCGTCATTTCCGAGGCGCTGAACATCGCCGCCCTGTGGAAGCTTCCACTGTTGCTGGTCTGCGAGAATAACGGATTTTCTCAATTCTCCCCTTATGAGACGGTGAACGCTGGCGATATCTGGCGCCGCGCCGAACCGTTTGGCATGCCCGGCGCGCTGGTCGACGGCAATGACGTCCACGCCGTATGGCGGGTCGTTGGCGAGGCGGTTGCGCGGGCGCGCTCAGGCGAAGGGGCCACGCTCATCGAGGCTCGTACCTATCGCTGGCGGACTCATGTCGAATCCGAAGAAAGCTTCCTTGCAGCGCCTTATCGCACCCAGGAAGAAGTCGAGAGCTGGAAGCAGCGCGATCCGATTAGCCGGCTGGAAGAATTTCTCGTCTCCGAGGATCTGGAAAAGGACGTGGCCGCTATCCGGGCCAGGGTCGAGGGCGTTACCGAAAGCGCCATCACCGATGCTTTGAATGATCCTCTTCCCCCTGTCTCCCGTGCTTTTGAGGATATGTTCGCCGGCTCTGTTGCAAAAATCGTGAAGCTTGAGCATGCTTGGCGGAGATTGGACGGACGGAACGATGACGGATTTCAAGTGGCGCCATTTCCAGGGTGATGTGATCCTGTGGGCGGTGCGCTGGTATTGTCGCTATCCGATCAGCTATCGCGACCTTGAGGAAATGCTGGCGGAACGCGGCATTTCGGTCGACCATACGACGATCTATCGCTGGGTCCAGTGCTACGCCCCGGAGATGGAGAAGCGGCTGCGCTGGTTCTGGCGGCGTGGCTTTGATCCGAGCTGGCGCCTGGATGAAACCTACGTCAAGGTGCGGGGCAAGTGGACCTACCTGTACCGGGCAGTCGACAAGCGGGGCGACACGATCGATTTCTACCTGTCGCCGACCCGCAGCGCCAAGGCAGCGAAGCGGTTCCTGGGCAAGGCCCTGCGAGGCCTGAAGCACTGGGAAAAGCCTGCCACGCTCAATACCGACAAAGCGCCGAGCTATGGTGCAGCGATCACCGAATTGAAGCGCGAAGGAAAGCTGGACCGGGAGACGGCCCACCGGCAGGTGAAGTATCTCAATAACGTGATCGAGGCCGATCACGGAAAGCTCAAGATACTGATCAAGCCGGTGCGCGGTTTCAAATCGATCCCCACGGCCTATGCCACGATCAAGGGATTCGAAGTCATGCGAGCCCTGCGCAAAGGACAGGCTCGCCCCTGGTGCCTGCAGCCCGGCATCAGGGGCGAGGTGCGCCTTGTGGAGAGAGCTTTTGGCATTGGGCCCTCGGCGCTGACGGAGGCCATGGGCATGCTCAACCACCATTTCGCAGCAGCCGCCTGATCGGCGCAGAGCGACAGCCTACCTCTGACTGCCGCCAATCTTTGCAACAGAGCCGTTCGCTGCACCAGCCGCCGCACGGCCGTTGAAGATTGCGCCTGCGCCATCGGTCACTGAACCAGTCGCTGCATCGACCGCGCCGATCTTGCCATCGCTCAGAAATTCAATCTTGCCATCGCCTTGACCGGTGTTGGGATTCAGCACGATCGAATCGCCCAACACGACACCGGCTGACGGCACCGTCAGCTTTAGATTTGCGTCGTCGGGGGCCGTGATTGCAGTCACGATCGCCGCATTCACGGTGGTACCGGGCACCGACGTCGCGGGTGCGACTGGAGCGGGCACGCTGACATCACGCGCTTGTGCGGCGGAAGCCGCCATAAAAGCGACCGGAATAGCTGTCGAAATAAGCAGCGATTTTTGGAAATTCTTGAGCATGTTTCTACCATTTCCTTAGTGTTCTCAGGCGGCATAAAATGCCGCGCCCATTCGCTAATATTTAGCGGAGGGCGATCTGAGTTTTTTAAAATATGTGATTAGTTGGCGGTTGCAGCCATATAAATATTGGTCACGACATCAATTCCCCCCGGAAACCTAAATGATTGCACGCGACTGCATAGCTACGATATGATCGTAGCTTCGCCGTCAATTTGCGGGTGTATTGACATAAATGGCAATCACAACAGCTATCGACTGCAAAAAATGCATGTAAATAGTTCTAATGGTTGCGCGGAATTACAAATATTGTAACTGGCTGCTGGCTGCTGGCTGCTGGCTGCTGGCTGCTGGCTGTTTGGCGGCATCTTTGGGGGGTATTGCAGAGACTTTAGTTGTCTTTGGCGGGTCGCAAATATTACTGTAATTTACAGGGTTACCGCAAATGACCAACATAGATAATTTCAATATAATTGAAGCTAGCAAAAGTTTTAAAAAAAAATACGGAATAGATCTCCTTAGGGAAGAGGCTAAAATTCTCATTCTTTTGGAAAAGCACGGCGGGCTTTCTACAAAAAATCTAATGAGTTTTCTAAATATATCAAACAGGGGGTTTTATTTAAAAATAAAATCCTTAACTGAAGAAGGGAAAATATATACTGAGGAATGCAAAACAGACAGAAGAGTTAAAATAATAAAGATAAAAAATTAAATTAATTAATAATATGAGGTTGGCACGCCAAATTTTATTGAGTGAGGTTTGCTTGATCCAAAAATCACAAGTTTTGCATAAGTCGGAAAACCACCTAAATCTGCGGCTCTCGGGTATGCGAAAGATATTTGCATAAAGAAGGGCATTTCGGTTATAGTTTGGGCATGACCATTTATGGCTATGCCCGCGTCTCAACAGACGGCCAGACTCTCGATGCACAGCGAGCGGCACTTGTCGCCGCTGGGGCTGCGAAGGTGTTCCACGAAACCGCGAGTGGCATAAAGAGCGATCGCAAGGAGCTGGCGAAGGCGCTCAAGGTGCTGGGAGCAGGGGATACGCTGATCGTTACCCGTCTCGACCGACTGGCGCGCTCAACGCGCGATCTGCTCAACATTCTCGACACGGTGGCAAGGGCAGGGGCGTTGTTCCGCTCGCTCGGTGATCCGTGGGCCGATACCACAACCCCACATGGCCGCTTAATGCTGACGGTGCTGGGCGGGCTGGCCGAGTTTGAGCGCGAGCTGATCGTTACGCGGACAGGGGAGGGGCGCGCCCGCGCCGTGGCGCGCGGACAGCATATGGGACGCCCGCCAATGCTCACCGCCCATCAACGCACCGAAGCCCTGCGCGCGCTGGCCGATGGCAGCGCAACGCAAGCGGATCTCGCGCGCCGGTTCAACGTCAGCCAAAGCACCATATCCCGCCTTGGGAACAAGCTCATCCCCGCAAAGGCCCAACCACCATTGGATTCGGATACTGAGCGCGCAGCGCGGGTGTTCATGAGCCGCATATCAGGCCGCTACGCCGTTGATCGCGCCATTCTGTTCGGAAGCCGCGCCCGTCGCACACACAACGCGACAAGTGACGCTGATATTGCCGTGGTGCTGAAAGGCGAACACGGCAAACGGTCAACCACGGCAATCGACATGGCGGGCATCGCGTTCGACGTAATGCTGGAAACCGGAATCCTGGTCGAAGCCCTGCCGCTGTGGGGCGACGAAATGGAAAACCCTGAACAATTCAGCAATCCCGCCCTGATCCGCACGATCCAGCGTGAAGGGGTAGCCCTGTGAGCAAGCCCGTCACACCGGCATCCTATATGCGGAAGGCGGCTCAAGCCTTGGCAAGCGCGCATCAATTGCTTGCCGGTGGTGATGCTGATGGCGCTTGTAACCGCGCTTATTATGCCATGTTCGACGCCGCTCACGCGGCGCTCCGTTCTGCCAACGTCGCGGAAACCGCTTCCGCTACCAAAACCCATAGAGGATTGATTGCGGCCTTCGGTCAGCATCTTGTCCTTGGCGGACACGTCGCGTCAGAACTCGGCAGTTCGCTTAACAAGGTCGAGCGTCTCCGCCTGCTCGCTGATTACACGGGTGATCCTGTCAGCGACGATGACGCCGTATGGGCAGTCGGGCAGGCTGATATTTTCGTTGCGGCAATCCGCGATGCATTCGGCATCGCGTAGCCGCCTGCTTTCCTGAATGTTGACGCGCCGCTTCAAATCGGCAAACTATCAATAATTCATCCCTGAAAGTTTGCAAACATGAAAATTATCACGATTGCAGCGCAGAAAGGCGGTGCAGGAAAAACAACCCTGGCCGTTAATCTAGCTGTTGCCGCCCAGGCCGGAGGGATCAAAACTGCTCTGATCGACCTCGATCCGCAGGAAAGCGCAACCGCGTGGAGCGAGAGGCGAACAGCTGAACTGCCCCACGTCGAACCATTAAGCGCCCGTAGATTATCTCCCTGGATCAATGCAGCTGAAGCCGAAGGCTTTGCGCTGGCGATCATCGACACACCGCCTGCGGCAGGCGCAGAAGCAGCAGAGGCCGTGCAGCGTTCGGATATGGTTTTGATACCATGCCGACCTTCCCTGATCGACCTAGAGGCAATCAAACGCACCGCGCAGCTTATCACAGCGACCGGCAAGCAGGCCTTCGTCGTCCTGAATGGCGCACCGCCAACCGCCACTGCCTTGTTAGACGATGCTCGCACGTTGGCCGAGGCAACCGGCTTACAGGTTGCCCGCGCGGTAATCCGTGAGCGTAGTAGCTTTCGAGCTGCGTGGCCGTATGGCCTAGGCGTGATTGAGCATGAGCCGGAAGGGAAGGCCGCATTAGAGATTGCAGCTTTGCGAGATTTCATATTTGAATATTTGCAAATTATCAAACCGTCACATGTGAAGACGAAAGGTAAGGCTGCACATGGCTAGAAAATCCCTATTATCCGCCGCTATCGAGCGGCCGCAGGCCGAGGCTAACGAAAACACTATCCCGCAGCCTGTGGCAGATGCTGTACGGGCAGAGGCCAAGCGACCTAACAGTAACGCAGGCAAGTATCACTTGGGCGGCTATTTCGATCAGGATGATCCGACCGCTGAAGCCTTCCGCGTATTGGCTGCAAAGACCCGCCGCAAACAACAAGACTTATTGGGGGAGGCAATCAGCGACCTTGTGGCGAAGTATGATGCGCGAGCTAAATTCGGGTCATGACAAAACGCATCCGCGATCCCATGCTGGCACTGCTAGCGCAATGGATTACGTTCGTGTCGCTTTTTGCACCAGCCTAGAAAGGCAGCATCCGCATTCTTGAGGGGTTGCTGCCCCTTGTCATCCCAGAAGGCGAGATAATCACCCTTGAGCGCGTAAACATCATATCCTGGCGCGACCGTGCGGGCCTTTTCCAGGGCCTGGTTGGAGATCATAGGGAACAGCGTTTCTTGGGGCAGGGCCTTTCCCGCGCGGGGCGTGAAAGTCACCTGATCGCGGGTGTTGTCAAAGCTCAGCGCATAGTCCGGAAAATGACCATGGGCATCGTCCTGGTCCACAATTGTCTTGATGAGACGCCGAAACTCAAAGTCGGTCGATTTGGACCCGCATTTGCGTTGCAGCGTATCCAGACCGAATTTGACAGCTTTGCCCGGCCACCCGCAATGCTTGCGGGCAATCTCGTATAGCCGCCTTTCCAGCGGCTTCCGTAGCCGAAAATATTGGCGGTTCAGGGTCAGCACTTCATTGGAACGGATCGCGTTGAACACCCAATCCGATAGCCGCACCTCGACCTCTTGCATCCGGCCTTCTCGCGTTTCGCGCATGATCCTCACACGATCGATCAGGCTGAAAATATCCAGCGCCTCAGTCCCACCAGTCAGGATATTGGTTTCAATTTGCGTTCCCTGAAGGCGTTTAAAGGCGCTGCGTAGCTGCTCATAGCCCCGGCCATCAGTTCCCCGATTGGTCGCCACCAATAGGTCATAGGCCT
Organism: Sphingobium sp. TKS; assembly: GCF_001563265.1. Classification (NCBI taxonomy): domain Bacteria; kingdom Pseudomonadati; phylum Pseudomonadota; class Alphaproteobacteria; order Sphingomonadales; family Sphingobiaceae; genus Sphingobium; species Sphingobium sp. TKS. The sequence goes on from NZ_CP005087.1 coordinate 53,611, forward strand.
TGAAGCGCACGACCTGGTTGACTGGCTGTCCGGAGTTTAGCGCCGCCATGAGCTGGCTGATGCAATAGATCAGCACATCCCGGTCGTGAACTGTCGCCAGCCCCAGCTCGCCGGGAGACACGCGAACGAAGGTGGAGCCGTTGCGATATTCCCGCGCGGTCAGATCAGGCTTGGTGGAGATGCTGAATAAGGGATGCTCCATCGAGGCCATGTCCCCTTTGGGAGCGGCATCGAAAACGTCGCATACGAAAAAGTCCTGCTGAGGATAACGATCCGGTAGGAGAGGGGAGCGATCATCTGGATTCGTGTTATCACCCATAGCTGATACCTATCGTGTTTTCACCCATGGACCAATAGGCTTCGTGCTTTCACTCATTGAGCTGTGGACAACCCCTGTTTTCCTTTCGTGTTATCACCCATGATCTTTCGTGTTATCACCCATGATCTTTCGTGTTATCACCCATGAGAGTATTTTATAACTAACTGATTCAAAACAGAAAATCGGCACTTTATTTCAGCGTAACACAGATTCTAACACAATATAACACAAGGGCATTTTGGGAAAGCGAGGTGCGTTCCCCCACAGTAAAGCAAGGCAAGCGGAATTGGCCTAACGGCCAATGCGCTGTTTGGTGCGTGACGGCGATGCCGTCACAGGGCGACCTGCGGTCGCTGGGCTTCCGAGGGGGAAGTGGGGCGGGCGCAGCGTCCAATCGGACCCTAGCGCCTTGTGGAGGGGGCAGGGGCCGGCCAGGAGGCGAGGATTGGGCCTTCTCCCTTCCGCTGCACCCTTAGTTCCGATCGCGTGCCCTGTGGCCGCTCAGCCGGGAGCGCATGGCCGCTGTCGTCGTCGGTCAGCGCCCACATATCCTTGCCCGCGAAGCACCAGACCGAAACAGCGTCATCCGTCATTGTCCAACCTCTCAGGCGAGACCGCCTCCGCATCGAACGCCCGCTTGCCGCGCCGCTTCCAGAGCGCCAGCACGTCGCCGGCATCATCGCCTCGGGCGCGGGCCGCGCAATCCAGTAGAGCGCCGTAGAGGGTGGCGCGATCGTCGTCGGCGAGATCGACCAGGCCGGCTTTCTGGACGAGGCCGCCCAGTTCTATGAGATGGCGGGTTCGTTCGCGGCGTTGCACGACCCATCCTCTCGTATCGGTGCGGCGCGCGGCGGCTTCAACGCGGCGTAGCGCTTGCCCGGTTCGCGCCATCGCCTTGGCGGTCGCCGCGACATTATCCGCGAGCTTTCTTCCCGCGCCGCTGAAAGAAGGCGGAACCTTTCGCGCGCCACGCCTCCTTTTCTTCCGTGCTGGCCGATTCCACAGCGGCAAGCAGTGCGCCCGCCAGCGTATCGAGATCGAGCGCATCGGCTCCGGTGGACGTGACAAGCTCGCCAAGCTGCTGGACCTTCTTCACCTTCAACGCCCTGGCCTTGTCGCCAAGGGCTTTCAGCTCCGCGTCATAGTCGCGCGTTTTGCGCATCATTCTCTCCCTCGTGCCCGAAAACTGAAGCCGCAGGATAGCATGATCGCGCGCGCGAGGAACCGTTCCGAACAAAAAATGCGGCGAAGTCAATCACAGGAACGACAGGGAGTGTGAGTGCGCGCTTATACGTCGTTGCCGACGTGCGCTAAGAAAGGCAGTATAGCGGCCGTCATGGCGATCTACCATTTCTCAGCCAAGGTCATCAGCCGCGCCAATGGATCGAGCGCGGTTGCATCGGCCGCCTATCGTTCGGCGTCCGAGCTGCACGATGACCGACTCGGGCGTATCCAAGATTTCTCGAACAAGGCCGGTGTCGTCCATTCGGAAATCATGCTGCCCGAGGGTGCGCCGGAGCGTTTAAACGATCGCGCGACCTTGTGGAACGAGGTCGAGGCCGGCGAGAAACGCAAGGACGCGCAGCTTGCCCGCGAGGTTGAGTTTTCAATTCCGCGCGAAATGAATCAGGCGCAGGGCGTCGAGCTGGCGCGCGATTTCGTGAACAAGCAGTTCGTCGAACGCGGCATGGTCGCGGACCTCAATGTGCATTGGGACATGGGCAAGGACGGCCAGCCCAAGCCGCACGCGCACGTCATGCTGTCGATGCGCGAGGTAGGGCCGGAGGGGTTCGGCCAGAAGGTGCGCGAGTGGAACAGCGCCGAGCTTTTGAAAGGGTGGCGCGAGGCATGGGCCGATCATGTCAACGAACGGCTTGCGTCGCTCGATATTGATGCGCGGATCGACCATCGCACATTAGCGGCGCAGGGGATCGAGCTTGAGCCGCAGCACAAGATCGGGCCGGCAGCATCGCGGATGCCCGAACAGGGGCTTGAGGCCGAGCGGGTCGAGGACCATGCCCGGATCGCGCGCGCGAATGGCGAGAAGATCATTGCCGAGCCGGGGATCGCATTGGACGCGATCACGCGGCAACAGGCGACGTTCACCACCCGCGACCTGGCGATGTTCGTCCATCGGCACAGCGACGGCAAGGACCAGTTCGATTCCGCTATGAGCGCGGTGAAGGCGTCGCCCGAGCTGGTGGGGCTGGGGCAGGACGGGAAAGGGCAGGAGCGGTTCACCTCGCGCGAGATGATCGCGGTCGAGCAGCGGCTTGAGCGGGCCGCTGACAGGCTTGCAGAGCGGGGAGGGCATGGTCTCCCGGCAGCGGCCGTTAGGGGGGTGGCCGCTACCGGGAGTGATAGCCTGGTGCTGGGAACCCAGCAGGAAGCCGCGTTGGCGCATATCACCAGCCGGAACGATCTTTCAATCGTGGTCGGCTATGCCGGCACCGGCAAGTCGGCCATGCTGGGCGTGGCGCGCGACGAATGGGAGCGCGCCGGCTACACGGTGCGCGGTGCCGCCCTGTCGGGGATCGCGGCCGAGGGGCTGGAAGGCGGATCGGGCATCGCCTCGCGCACGATCGCCAGCCTCGAATATCAGTGGGGGCAGGGCCGCGAGCAGCTCGGGCCGCGCGACGTGCTGGTGATCGACGAGGCCGGGATGATCGGCACGCGCCAGATGGAGCGCGTGCTTGGCGAAGCCGAACGGGCCGGGGCCAAGGTCGTGCTTGTCGGCGATGCCGAGCAGTTGCAGGCGATCGAGGCGGGTGCCGCGTTCCGGGCGCTGGCCGAGCGGCACGGTGCCGCCGAGATCAGCGAGATACGCCGACAGCATGAGGATTGGCAGAAGGACGCCACGCGGGCGCTGGCGACCGGCAGGACCGGCGAGGCGATCCATGCCTATGAGCGTCATGGGATGGTCGAGGCGGCCGACACGCGCGAGCAGGCGCGTGCCGAGCTGGTGGACGGTTGGGACGCGCAGCGCCTTGCCGATCCGGACAAGAGCCGGATCATCCTCACCCACACCAATGCCGAGGTTCGCGATTTGAACCTGGCCGCGCGCGCACGCTTGCGTGACTCGGCTGCGCTTGGTCCCGACGTGGAGGTGAAGGCCGAGCGGGGCGCGCGGGAGTTCGCCAGCGGCGACCGCATCATGTTCCTCAAGAACGAGCGCGGGCTTGGGGTGAAGAACGGCACGCTGGGTAAGGTCGAGCGGGTTACGCCAGAGCATATGGCGGTCCGGCTCGACGACGGTCGATCGGTCGCGTTCGACCTGAAAGACTATGCCCATGTCGATCATGGCTATGCGGCGACCATCCATAAATCGCAGGGCGTGACGGTCGATCGGGCGCACGTCCTCGCCACCCCCGGCATGGACCGCCATTCGGCTTATGTCGGCTTGTCGCGACACCGTGACGGGGTGCAGCTCCATTAGGCCCAGTCGGCCCGAAGCTGCGATTTTGGCCAGGTTGAAGAACGAACACTGAACGCTTGATTGATTCTACCAGGACCGTTGCTGACCACCGACCTCGTAGATATCGGCTTCCATGGAGCAATTGTAGCTCTCTGCGATGTTGAACATCTCGGAGAGGAGGCTTTGGATTTCCTCATCAAGGGAAATGCCATCCGGATCGGGGTCATAGGCGACGGTCAGTTTGTAATCACAATTGCCGTTTTTTACCATGGCGTAGTCGCGTTCCAGCATCGCCTCAATCCGCTCCCGAGCGGGTTTTCTACCTCTTCCACGCTTGTTGAAGTTCTCGATAATCAGATGCAGGGCGATGCTGGCAGTGGGCGGCTTTTCCGGCAGTTTGGTCTGTGACGGAATAATGTCGAGCGCCCGATAGACGGTCATTCGTGAGACCTTCAGGTCGCGGGCAACGCGGGCCTTGCTGGCGCCGGCGGCAAGGCGACGGCGGATTTCATCGTCATCGACGTTCTTCTTCCGGCCTTTGTAAACGCCTTCGGCGCGCGCCGCTTCGATCCCGGCGCGCTGACGATCCTTGATGAACTTCAGCTCCATATCGGCGACCATGCCGAGTATGGTGATGACCATTCGCCCCATGTCGCCCGCCGTCGTCACCTCTGGCTCAAGGATGCGCAGCGAAGCTCCCTTTTCATCAAGCTCATGCACCAGGTTCAGGACATCGCGCGTGGAGCGGCCGAGCCGGTCGAGCCGCAGCACGACCAGCTCGTCGCCGGTGTGCATAAACTGCATGATCGTTTCCAGTTCCGTGCGCCCGCTCCGCGAGGCCCCCGATCCGGTCTCGGAACGGATAATTTCGCAACCTGCATTCTTGAGGCGGCCAATCTGGATATCCAGATCCTGGTCCGTGGTGCTGACGCGGGCATATCCGATACGAGCCAAGTGCAAAATCCGTCACATTAGGGTGGCTCTTGCAGTGTATCGTCACATTGAGCGCAAACCCACCCTTTTGTGACAGACGAATGGTGTCACTCGGCCCTATCACTCTGGGGTGTACCCAAATGTTATAGGCCGATCAGCCGCCTCACGCTGCAAGCCGTCCAAAATCAATCCGGTCGTTCAGGTCGAGGTCGAAGCGGCCATAAGGGTTCACATGACTGTAGATCAACGGCGTGAGACCACGATAATCTTCCGGCGTCATCCGCCCCGCCCACTTCGGCTCAACCAGTACGGTCTGAAGCATGCGGGTGTTCACATACACCAGCGACGCTTGCAGGAGGTGTAGCGCCAGAACGGAGATTTCCTGCTCATGGATGCGGTTGGTGGCGATCTCGCCGCCCTTGCCGAAGAACACGAAACCATTAGCGCCGTTCCAGTTCTCAACCACATTCAGCCCTTCGTGGATCTCGCGGCGGAATGCCTCCTGACGCAAATACCGGCATAGGAAGATTGTTTTGACCGCGCGGCCGAGTTCACTCAGCGCCTTGTAGGTCGGGTGCATCACTTCGGCTCTGGCAAACCGGAGCAGGATCGCTTCCGGATCGGCGGTGCGCGATTGCATGGCAGCGGCATATTTGACCATTTCGTCATATTGTTGCTCGATCTCGTCCCAGTCGATCGGGCTGGAGAGGATCGGCAGTAAATTGGAAAGCCGCGTGCGCATGCCGGCTTGGGGAAGGGCCAGTTTCTGGCGTGCCACTGCTTTCAGCCGCGGGGCAAGCTCAAATCCAAGGAGTCGGCAGAACGCAAAGCCGACTGCGCTCTGGCCGTGGCTATCGACGTACTGGCGCTGGATTTCCATGTCGGTGCAATGGCGTAGCACGCCTTCGATCATGGAGGCGACCTCCGAGGAAGAGCACCGCTTGAGCTGGGAATAAACGCAGGTCGCGCGCTTCTCCACATGCCAGTAGATCATGACGCCACGGCCGCCATAGCGGGCGTGCCATTCCGTCATCAGGTTGCGGTCCCACGCGCCGAACTTCGTTGAATCGGACGCGCATGCCGTGCCCGCATCTCCCCATACTGCGGCATTGCGGATTGCCAGTGTCGCGTTTGCTACCCGCGCGCACGCCTCCCTCAGCGCTGGCGCGTGGATGAAACGGCGATGGACATGCAGCAATTCCTCGTAACTGACATCGGGTGTTGCGCCAGCGACCCGCTTGAGCCCGGCGTTCGTGCCCAAGCCATAGAGACACAGCAAAAGACGCTGAGCCAAGGCTGCTTTCGACAGGGTAACCCGCGAGGCCGACGTTTCGAAAGCATCCATCAATCCCGTGTCCAGAGCAGCCTCTTTCAACACGTCCAGCAGTCCGGTCATCGGCCAGCGCTGACCGATCTCGCTTTTGATCGAAGCGAGACCCTTCGGTTCGGGCAAGGGCTTGAACGGTGTAATCGATATCCGGTTGTCGCCGCGCCACAGGAGCCGGACCTTGTCGTTTTGTGGAATATTGGCATTGAGGAGCAACAGTTCCCGTTCAAGCTCCTCCCGGATCGAGGCGCAAAACGCCTGCGCATCTGGCGTCAGGCTGAGGCCGGAATAGTACGCATCTCGCCTGATCTCGAAGTCCTTGGGAAGATCGTCATCGGGATTGCGATAGCGATCCGCCCCGACCACCCAGATTTCTTTGGAGCGGATGCGGTCGCGCAGTTGCGTCAGGACGCAAAGCTCATAGCTGATCCGGTTTACCCGCCCATCGTCATCAATGACGGAACTGCGCCATCGCGCTGGAATCACCTCATCGATCGGAACATCCTGCAATGGCACGAAGCGGCATCCGCCATCCACCTTGCTCCTGATCCAGTCGAGGGCCGCCAGGACCGGCCGCCACACCGCGTTGTTCGACCGGAACTCAAGTACGGAAAGCAGGCTTGGCAGCATGCGCCGGTAATGATTGGCCCAGGAACCACGCATCACCTTGTAGATGCGCCGGTCCAGAGCGCCCTTCGCATGGCTCTCCTTGACGATCGCCGCCAGCTTGGCCTTACCGGCGATCGGGAAAATGACATCGCAGATGCGCCCCGATGGTTCATTGATCGAGGCGCTGGCGATCTCGACCAGCAGGCGCTCCTTTCCATAGACCCGCTCGATGTCTTTCGCGATATCGCCCACCACCTTGCGTTTCGAGCGCGTTCCGATCTTGTGAACGGTTTCGATCAGCAGGTCGATCATCGCGTCAGTGAGTTGCGCCTCCCGCGACATTAGATAAATCGCATAAAGGCCGAGCTGTCGCGCCGGCGCATGCCGGCGCATCTCCGAGGCCTTTTCACCGGCAACGCGGCGAACAATCTGATCGACCCATGGCTTGCCCGTAGCCGTCAGGAGATCATGGGGAAGATCAAGTCTCTGGATAAAGGCGAGTTTCTCGGTCACGTCGAGAATGTTGTCGAGCGTTGCCTGTCCGGCGTCACCCTTCATCCTGTTGAATCCGGTCGAGCTGTCCGGATCGGCAAGCGAGGCTTCCAATAACGCCACCGCATCTGACGAAAGCCGATCACTGGCTCCGATCAGCCAGGTGTCCAGATAATCTTGCCGTTGTGAGCGAACGACACGTTCAAGCTCCTTGCGCGACGGCCCATAAATACGCCGGTCCCGGCACCACAGGAAAACATGCTCAAGCATGGCATTGATCGACTGGCCGCCCGGGCACAGCTCGCCAGCAATCCATTCCGTCAATTGCGCGCGATCCACCCGCTTCATGCGGTGATATCCAAGATGGATCAGGATCTCCGCACAATGCCGTCGTGCTGTCCGACTGGAAAAGTCATAACCGGCTATCTCGCCAGCCTCGACACCGAGTTGCTCGGCCAGATACGAGAGGCCATCGGTAGGGATTGAGCCGGGATCGATCGCGAAAAACCCCAGGGAAGCGAAGAATTTCAGCTGTGCGGCGAGGCCAAGGCGCGTCAGGGCCGGCTTCGAATTTACAAAATCAATATCGGCAAAGCTCAGGCTCCATCGTCCGATCAAATCCCCGCCCGGAATACTCCGATCCATCAACCCACTCCCTATGATGGAGCGAACTGTCCTCTTCTATGATTTCCATCGTCAATACCGAATGCCACGTTCCCAAAACGTTCTCCGACTTGGCCAAAATCGCAGCTTGGGGCCGACTGGGCCCATTACGGGCGCGACGACTTCGCCGATCAGCGCCAGCTTGTCCGCACCCTGTCGCGCGAGCGGTCGAAGGATATGGCGTCGGATTATCCGATGTATCGGGACCGCGACGCCGAGGTTCGTGACTTCGCCGATCGGCGCGGGTTGTCGGGCGAGATCCGCTTGCCGGATGCGCCCGAGAGGCAGGGGGTCGAGATCTTTGCGCCTCGCCGTGGATATTCGCGCGAAGTGCGTGAGGATCCACGGCCGATCAGCCGCGGCGATCAGGAGGCGAAGGCCGCGGGTGAGCGTCAGCCGCGGCGGGGCATGTTCGACGGATTCAAGCCGAAGCCGATCGAGCGACCCGCGCCGGGGCGTGTCCAGGGCGAGAAACCCAAGCGCGGCATGTTCGACGGGTTGAAGCTCGACGCGACGCCGGCGACGCCTTCGCCCGCGCGGGCCGATCGCGGCGAGGACCGCGCCTTCGCGCGCGCTGTCGAGCGGACCTCGCGCTCGGCCGAGGTGGTGTTGCAGGCGCGGGCATCGGGTGCGCCGATCCTTGAGCATCAGAAGGTCGCGCTCGAGCGCGCGATCCATGCGCTCGATACGCTCCGGCCGGGGGCTTCGGACGATATGACGGAGGCGATGAAGCGCAATCCTGAATTGCTGCGCGAAGCGGCGGCGGGGCGCAGCGGCCCGATGATCGAGGCGATGGCCCGAGAAGCCCGCGTGCGCGTCGATCCGGCTTTGCGCGCCGATCGGTTCGTGGAACGCTGGCAGGGCCTCAGCGCCGATCGGGACCGCCTCTATCGCGCCGGCGACATGTCGGGCCGGGAAAAGGCGGGGCAGGAAATGGCGGGCATGGCGAAAAGCCTTGAGCGCGATCCCCAGGTTGAATCGCTCCTGCGCGGCCGTAGTCGCGAGTTGGGGCTTGAGAGGGGCATCAACCAGAGCCGTGAGCTTGCCCGCGAGCTGACCCGCGATTTGGGGCTCGGCAGGGGCTTGGGGATGAGCCGGTAAGGAGAGGATATGGACGACGACCGCGAAGACATGGGCGAGGATGACGCGGCGCGGGCATTCGCCCAGCTTGGCCGCGAGGTGTCGTTGCTGCGCAGTGCCATCGAGGGACTGACGGCCGCGCGCGAGTCCATCGAGATACCCGATTATCAGCCGACGCTTGAGCGCACGGAGAAAATATTGGTGGCGCTCGCCCAGCGGATCGATCCCATCGCCAAAAGTCCGCTATTGTCGATGACCCCGGATTCCATGACGAGCCAGATCGCGACGGCGGCGAGCGGCGCGCGCCGCGAGGACGCGCGGCTTGTCGCCGAGGCACGCGCAGGGCTGGACAAGGCCGCCCGCGAGATCGGCAACCGGCTAGCATCCGCGCGCCGGGGCGACGAGCAGAACCGCTGGCTGGTGTGGGCCGGATTGGGCGGCGTGGTGTTGGGGATGTTGCTCTACGCCCTGGCGCAAATACCGCTCGCGCTTCTCGCGCCGACAAGCTGGCGCTGGCCCGAGCGCCTGGCGACGCGCGTTCTGGACGAGGGTAGCCCGTGGGAAGCAGGGCAACACCTGATGCAGACGGCCGCGCCCGAGAGCTGGGGCGTGATCGTCGCGGCGGCACCGCTCGCGGATGGCAACCGCGAGGCTATTCAGACGTGCCGCGAGAAGGCCGCCAAGGCCAAGAAGGCGGTGCGCTGCACGATCGACGTGAAGGCGGCGCAATAGGCATGGAGGTTTCGACCGAATTGGACCGAAATACTTTGGTGGCCTTGCTCGACCGGATGATACGCGCCGAGGCGCTTGGCGATGCCCCGCCCCAGGCCGAACGGGGCGACTGGATGTTCGGCAGCGTCGATCCCACCGAGTTCACCGAACCCGATGAGCATGGCTGGATGGCGATAGTACCGTCCTCCCTGCCCAGGATATGGATACCGCGCGCGCTGTGCTTCTGGCGCATGGTGGTGTCGATCGGTGGCACGATCAGCTTGGAGCAACTGGCGCATCCCGCCCATTCGTTGGCGCGATGGCCGGCGATCGAGCAGGCCGTGCGGTCGTATCTGGCGATTTCCGCCCCCGATCTCATCCTCATTGATTCAGCGCGTGAATCAGCGACGCGCCATTGAGTCAGATAAGTCGTCGGACTTCGCAAAGCTGATTTTGTAGGCTCCGCGCCATGTTCGGCGCGAACCTTCCTCTGCCTGATCCGATCGAGCTGGTGGCGCTCGACCCGGCCCGCAACATTCGCCGGCGCTACAGCATCACCGCCAGCCTCGACCTCTTTGGCATGATCGTCGTCGAAACCCGCTGGGGGCGGATCGGCGCGCGCGGTCAGGCGCAGGCCCGAGCCTTCGCCGATCGCGCGGCGGCCGAGCGGCATATCGCCGCGACCCTGAGCCGGCGCGATACCGCCGAGAGCCGGATCGGCGTCGCCTACCGTCCGCTATAGGCATCTCTAGCATTGACTTCGCCTCCCCCTGCAGGCGGAGGAATAAGGCACTTTGGAAGCGATCAGGCGCGAGTTTCCGTGATATAGAGACGAAGCACGCGATTGATCTCGGTCTGGTATCCTCGACCTTCCGCGTGATCCTTAAACCAGGCCACGACATCGGCGTCGAGCCGAAGCGTGACCGGCTTCTTGACGGGCTTGTAAAGGCCAGGTCGGCGCGCATGCAGCCAAGCCTCAGGGGAAGTCTCATGAGTATCGACAGTATCGATCTGATCATCCGGCAGTGAAGCCAGCTTGTTGAGTTGATCCTGCAACGCGGCCTCAAGGGGTTTCTTGCTCATATCGTCGTCTCTCGTGCTTTGTTACCTTGCAGGCGCTGACGATCGGGTTAAAAATCACCGTTTGGCTTTCGCTAAGCGTTGCTCAGCGTACCATCTATGGCCTTTCCTCGGATATTTAAGAACAAGGGGACGGAAGCGAGCTTCCATCCCCTTGGGTAACATCTACGTTAGTTCATTTTGGTCTTTGGGGGTCAGAACCGGACGTTGATGCCACCACGCGCTTCGGCACCCTTCTGAGAGCCACCGAAATTGAGACCGCCTTGGACAAAGACGCCGATGCGTTCTTTGAACAGTGCGCTGATTCCGCCGTCAATGGAGCCGAAGCCCTTCGGATCGACACCCTTCAGAGTGAATGGGCTTCCACCCGTCGCGAAGGCAAATTCACGGCTGCTGCCGACATCCCCCTGGAAGGTGTAGCTCAGCTTGCCGAAGGGACGGATGGAGACGTCGCCGCCATTGGACAGTTCTGCACCCAGGCGAACGCCCAGTTCAGGCACGAATACTGTCTTGGAGTCGCGTCCGGCAGTCAGGCCGATACCTGCTCCACCCTGTTCGGTGAAGCCACCCAGCGTCCAGTGACGTAGCGCCAGCTTGCCAAAGGGCAGGACAGTGACGCCCGAACCGGCCAGCACGTCATAACCCAGTTCGACATTGCCGTCCCACTGGCGACCCTTGAAGGATGCCGTGATCGTGCGATCAAGCACGGTCAGATCGCGGGTGACGTCGAAGTTGGAAAAGCCATAGACGAACTGTGCACCGGCCTGGATCGGTCCAAAGACATGCTTCCAGTTGACGCCGAGCGAGTAGGTCTTGGCTTTCGCCGTTTCTGGGGTGCCGCGAGCGGCAATGTCGTGTTCAGCATAGGCGAAGCCGATACCGAAGGTGCCATTGTCCGCATAACCCAGGTTCAGGCCGATCGCTCCGCCATAGCTGTTGTCACGAATCTTCGATGCGCCCGAATTCGTGTCGCCATAGCGGGCGAAGCGACCAACCGGATTGATCCACACGCCGTTGCTGCCAATGGCTGCTGCGGTCTCGAACGATTCGGTCAGGGCTGAATTCTGCTCGATCGCCGCCAGCGAACCATAGATTTCCGCCGATGACAGTTCATTGAACACCTGCGCCGCGCCCGCTTGGCTGAGACGCCAGTCGAGACCCGAGATGATGTTCGCGGCATCCTGCACCAGGCCGATCTCGCTCACCGTGGTGAAGGGGGCGTTTGCGGGAGGGGGCGAAAACCTACGCTAAGGATTTTGGCCAGCGATATTCGCCGGTGAGGTTGATGTGTTCCCAGCCCAGTGGTGAGACATGGGCGAGGAGATCGGGCGCGACGGCGGCGCCATTAGCGGCTCGGCTGCTGACGACCTCTCCGAGCTTCATCGTATTCCAGAAGATGATGATGGCGGCCAGCAGGTTCATGCCGGCGATGCGATAATGCTGACCTTCTCCCGATCGATCCCGGATTTCGCCGCGCCGATGGAAGCTGATCGCGCGCTTCAGCGCATGATGGGCTTCGCCTTTGTTGAGGCCGATCTGGGCTTGGCGCTGCAAGCCGGCGTCGAGAATCCAGTCGATCATGAACAGAGTCCGTTCGACACGGCCGACTTCCCGAAGAGCAAGGGCCAATTCATTCTGGCGAGGGTAGGAAGCCAGCTTGCGGAGAATCTGGCTGGGGGCGACCATGCCGGCGGCGATCGTGGCCATGACGCGAAGGATGTCGGGCCAGTTCCGCTCGATAAGCGGCTCTTTGATTTTCCCGCCGACCAGGCCCCGCACATTGGCTGGCGTCGCACCGGGGGTGAAGGCATAGAGCCTTTTTTGCGGTAGGTCGCGGATGCGCGGCGCGAACCTGTAGCCGAGAAGTGAGCAGGCGGCGAAGACGTGATCGGTAAAACCGCCGGTGTCAGCGAAATGCTGACGGACATGGCGGCCTGCGTCGTTCATGAGCAGCCCATCGAGAATATAGGGTGCCTCGCTGACGGTCGCCGGAATGACCTGGGTAGCAAACGGTGCATATTGATCGGAGACATGGCTGTATCCTTTCAGGCCTGGGATATTGCCGTATTTGGCGTTGACCATGTTCATCGCTTCGCCCTGCTCGGTGGCGAGGAAGAATTGTCCATCGCTGGAGGCGGAGTGCCCCTGTCCCCAGAATGCGGCCATGGGAAGCGTACCATGCGCCTCGACTATTATGGCAAGTGCCCGATCATAGGAACTGCCTTCGACATGCCAGCGTGCGATCCGCAGCAATTCCCAGAAACTGTGCGTGTTGGTCGCAGCCGCCATCTTGCGCAGGCCAAGATTGACGCCCTCCGCCAGCAGAACGTTCATCAGCCCTATCCGGTCCACGCAGGGCGCGCCGGTGCGCAAATGGGTGAAGGCTTCGGAAAATCCGGTCCGCTCATCGACTTCCAATAACAGGTCGGTAATCCTTGCGGGCGGAAGCTGCCGGTATAGATCGAGCACGAGATCCTCTGCACCTTCCGGCGTGTCGGCCTTGAGCTTGTCGATATGAAGCCTGCCATTCTCGATGATGCCGCCGGGGATCGCCCCGGCCCGGGCCGCACGACCCAGTTCCTTCAACCGTTCATCCAGTCGGGCCTTGCGTTCCGCCAGCCATTCATGCGGTCGCAGCGGCACGGTGAGGCGAGCGGTCTGTTCTATCAACTGGGCCGGGACCAGTATTTGCTTGAGGTCGGCATAGCGACGCGACCCCGCCAGCCATATGTCGCCGGACCGAAAGGCATCGCGGATATGGAACAGCACCGCGATCTCCCACAGCCGGTGGTCGCCGACGGGTTGAGCGCGAAGATGGCGATGCCATTTCGAGTTCGGGCGGAGGAAGTCGATTGGCGGCGCGGCTTTGATCCCGCGTTGCAGGATTGCGACTGCCGCCAAAAGGGGCGTGGCAATCGGCGCCGCCTGCATGTTGAGCAGGCGCAGCATCCGGGGTGCGTAGAGGCGGAAGCGGTGATAGCCGTCCAGCACGCGGCTGAGCGGATCGGCCGCAAGTACGTTGGTCAGTGCGGAGGCTGTGGCGACGAGGGTTCTGAACCGCTCCCAGCCAAGCCCCATGGCGATGATCCCGTCCAGCGCCGCGCCATCGTCCTGTGCCCCCAGCAATGCGCCGCCGATTTCGGCAAAGGATTTCAGCGTGTCCCGCACGGCCGCCTTTTCGTCGGCGATCCTGGTGCTGCAAAGGCGCTCGGACGCTCGATAGAGGCGACCGACGATGCGGTCATGGGTTTCCACGACGACATCGGCCAGCGATGCCCGCCATTCCAGCGCACACACCGCGAGGATCGCTAGCCGCCTTTCTTCGGGCAGGTCGCGCATACCATCTGCATAATAGCGCTCGCCCTGCCGGCGCAACCGGGCCACTCTGTGCGGCGGCACACCGGACACGAGGTCTGCGGGAAGATCGACGTCCTGGAGATATTCCAGTCGATCCATCAGCCGGTTGGCAGCGGCGGAGTTCGCGCCCACCTCAAATTGCCGCAGCCAGACAAACCGGGTAATACGGCCGTCCACCGTATCCTCCAGCAGGCAAGCCAATTGCTCGCCGAGGGCGGGCGAGATCCGTCCAGCGATACGCTCCTCAATGCGGCGCTCGGCATCGACCAATGCGTCGGCGCACAGCCGCTCGAACGTTGAGGGCGCCGGAAGAATCGTGCGGGTGCGGCGGCATTCCACGACAAAGCGGCGGGCGAGATCCTCGTTCGATGTTGCCGTCTCGGCCTCTCGCGCGATCCATTCACGCAGATCCCGCGCGCCGCGACCTGAAAAGGCCCGGTAGCCATAGATTCTGCGCAGGTCTGCCAGATGCTCGTGCCGCGTTTCCTCGCGCGTGGCATAGGGCAGCAGATCATCGCCACTCAGCCCGAGTTGGGCTGCGATAAAATCTGTCACTGGCGCCGGGATCACTTCGCCCGGTGCCAGCACCCGACCGGGAAAGCGTAGCACGCACAGTTGCAGTGCGAAGCCGAAACGGTTGTGGTCGCGACGACGCTGCCGGATATGCCCGAGATCCTCATCGCTGAGGGTGTAATGACGCAGCAACTCGCCCTGATCGACCGGCAAACGGAGTAGCGCGTCGCGCTGGCGATCGGTCAGGGTCACGCGACGGGGCATGCATGTTCCTTTTCTTTCCGACTCAATGTTTGAGATAGCTTGATTGCGATGCTGGTTGAGATACACAATGGCGTAGTCAAATGCCTATGCTCGCCCCGCCACCTCAAACCTTCGTTTGTGATCCATGCTGATCGGCTATGCCCGCGTCTCCAAAGCCGATGGCTCGCAGTCGCTCGACCTGCAGCACGACGCCCTCCATGCCGCCGGCGTCGGGCCGGATAAAATCTATGATGATCGCGCGTCCGGTAGCCGCGATGACCGCCCCGGTCTCGCCGCCTGCCTCAAATCGTTGCGCGCTGGCGACGTCCTGATCGTCTGGAAGCTCGATCGGCTCGGCCGAACGCTCACCCATCTTGTCAACACGTTGCAGAACCTGTCCGATCGCGGCATTGGCTTGAGGGTTCTCACCGGCAAGGGCGCGCAAATCGACACCACGACGCCGTCGGGCCGCATGGTGTTCGGCATTTTCGCCACGCTGGCGGAGTTCGAGCGGGATATGATCCGCGAGCGCACCATGGCTGGCCTGGCCGCTGCTCGCGCGCGCGGCCGAAAGGGAGGCCGCAAGTTCGCCTTGTCCAAGGCTCAGGTGCGTCTCGCCCAAGCCGCTATGACCCAGCGCGACACGTCCGTCTCCGACCTCTGCAAGGAACTCGGGATCGAGCGCGTCACTCTCTACCGCTATGTCGGCCCCAAGGGCGAACTCCGGGACTATGGAAAGCGCGTCCTCGGCTTAGCGTAGGATTTCGCCCCCTCCCGCAAATGACCCCGTGAATACCGATCCGCCATTGGCGTCGTCACTGATCTTCTGGACGATCGTTGGGATCAGCGCATCCAGTGCATTGGCGGCCGATACGGCATTGGGGTTAGTCGCCGCAGTAGCGTAACCGACACGTTTGGCGACGATCTTGACGGTCTTGGTCGCGTCATCCTTCTGCAGATCGAAGCTTACAAAGGGTGAACTGATCGACTGGTTGACAGTCGCGCTCACAGCGCTGTCCGTATCGCCATAGGTGAACAGCGTATAGCCATCTCCCGCCGAATAGATTGCATCCTTAGTCACATCGACCAGCACCTTGCCGCTCAGAGTGACCTTGCCCGTCACGTCGATACGCGAGGGGGTGGACTGAGCGGAGAAGCCATTGGCCGGCGTGGTGAAGAAGGGCACGGTCGCCCCTGCTTCGATCGGCCCAAGCACTTCGCTGCCGCCATTGGCCGTGCCGACCGACACCGGAGCGAAACGCACCAGTGACGGGCTCACCCCGACCACAGTCGTGCCCGTGTCCGACTGGCTATAGTCGCCATTCAGTACAACATGCACGCCAGAGATCGTTTCCACGCCTGCAGAGGTGATGCTGCCTCCGACAAGGGCACCGTCGATCAACGTCCGGCGACCGAAGACCAGTGAGCCGCCATCGACGACAATGTTACCCTGAATACCGATATAGGCACCATCTGCGTCGGTTGGGTCATAGGCAGGTCCCGTGATCTGCAATTCACCAGCACTAACGTTGATTGACCCGACATCGGCACTCCAGCGATTGAGGTCTACAGAATCCTCAATATAGGGGGCAAGATCGAGAACGAAAGTGCCCGCATCGGCCTTATTGACGCTGTTGACGCCCAGAATACGTACTGCACCGGTGCTATAAGTACCGAAGCCAAGTTCCTGTGCTTCCTTCGGCAGCACTGCTTCGGGAGTGTAGGTGGGTGAAGTCGGGGTTTTGAGGTTGAGGACATCAGCCCCCAGGAAACCCGATCCGTTGAGGTTCAGGACCGTATCGGTCAGGAATGCACCCGTTTCAGCGTCACGCTGGCCGACGATGTTGCCCAGTGTGACCGACCCGGCATTCAGGTTGACCGTTGCCTTCACGTCACTCGTCTTGATGTCTGGGGCGTCATCCCTACCGAAGGGGTCGGTAATAGTCGCATCGCCGACATAGACGCCGCCGCCCAGGAAGTTATTCTGGTCGAACGTATAGGTTTGCGCTGTCAGTGCTTCGGCAGGCGTGACCGTCTGGGTGGTGGTGGTGACGGTATCGATTTGGGTTTGGCTGTGATTATCGATTGATTGGCCCAACACCACCGTGCCCGCAATGCCGCCGCCATTGGTAAGGATGCCGGTCGCACCAGCGACATAGACATCGCCCCCGATCAGCGCGCCTGCGGCGTTGGTGACCGTCGCCGCGCCACCGATGCCGGTATATGCATTGGTGGTTTCGTCCTGGCGTAGGCCGACATTGTTGAGGTTGGTGCTCTTCGAGGTCGATGACACTACCGAATGCAGGGTATCGGCAATGACAGACCCCTCGATCATACCGGCATTGCTGACCGTGGCCGTCTTGTCGCCATCGGCATAGACGCTGCCGCCGATCTCGCTCTTGGTGCCGACCGCTACATTAGCGTCACCGCCAGCCAAGGTTGTGGCGTAAGACGCGCTGTTTTCGGTTGCTTCACCGGCGCTATTGTAGAGCGTGGTCGCTTCGCTGGCCGAGTTGGTGAAGTGGCTGTAGGCTTCAACGTTGCCATTTACTTTGGAACCATTGGCAATCGTCGCTGTGGCGGAGGAGAGGCCGGTTGCATAGACCGAACCGGATACCCCAATCTTGTCAGCCTTTTGCAGATCGCTGGCCGTATCGACCAGGATCGAAGCTGCGCCGCCGACATTGTTGCTGGTGGAACTGCTCACTTGCTTGGACACCTTGGGTACCAGCGAACCAAAGCTGGTCGAACCGGAAGCCGCTACCTTGCCCGCATAGTCAGTCGTGCTGCTAGACTGATAGTCGTTGCCATAGGCTGCCGTGGCGACAGCGTCCCCGCCGATAGTGCCGGTGACGGTGGTCGTCGCCTTTCCGCGCGTGGTGGAGCTTTCCGCGTTGCCAGCCACGGTTCCGGCGACTGCTACAGTTGCATCACCTACATCGGCGCTGGTGGCATAGCTGGAGGTGTATTTGTCGGAAGCTGTTGCTGTGCCCTCCGCCGGAACGCGCGTGAAGCTTCGCTCCTGTTTGGTGGTATAGTCAGTGCCATCCGCATTGGCATAAACGCCGCCAAAAGGATTGTCAGCGCTGCTGCCGACCACGCCGCCCTTGGCAACCGTGACGCTTGCGCCCGTTTGGCCATAGGCATTGACATTGCCAGACAGCGTGGCGGCCTTGCCCGTGGCCGCAACATCGACGGTGGAGGCACCGCCGACCGAATTGTCGCCGTAGTCATCAGTTCGCGCCAGACTGTCTGTGCGCGCTACGCTGGACGTGATCGTCTGCGATGCCGTCTGGGTGGAAGCACTGCTGACATCAGTACCCGATGCGCTCGAATATATCCCGCCTTCGACGGTGCCCGAAAGGGTGACACCGCTGTTGCCGGTGGCATAGGAGGACAGCGAAGGCACTACTCCGGCCTCGCCCTCAGCCAGCTTGCCGCTGACGGTGACGCTGCTGTCGCCACCTGCATTGGTGGTGGACGAAGAACTGGACGCGCTGGTCAGGCTGCGCGTGCCGTTGCCGCCCGACAAAACCTCAACCGATTTGCTTTCGCTGTTCGACTGGCTGTTCGCCGAGCCGGCTTGCGACGTCAGGCTACCATAAATTACGCCGGAAACGGTCGCGCTGCTCGCCTGGTCGGCGAGTTGGTTTACCGATCCATTGCCGTTGACGCCGAAATTCAGCGTGCCGTTGGCATTGGCATAAGTGCCGGTGACATTGCCGCCGGTGTGTGTCGTGACGGTCGTGGATTTGTCTTCGACAGAGGTCGTTACGACATCCAGCGCGGGCGGCGTCGCGATCGCGGTCGAAACCTTGGTCGTGTTGCTGCTGGTCGTCGCGTTGTCCGTGCCTTGACTGACCAAGCTGGTCGAACCGAATACAACACCGTCGTTGTTGTAAGTCACGTCACCACCCGCGCTCAGCGAGACATTGCCCTGCACTTGCCCACCAACTTCGTTGACGAAGCTGGCGGTGCCAGTGGTGGTTGCGCTGCGTGAGGTCGATTCGCTCTGGCTGGTTGTCTCGATCAGCGTAGCGCTGGTCGTGGTGCTACTGCCGACCTTGCCGCTGGAATTTGTCAGAGACCGGCGCGACGTGCCTGTGACATTGCCCTTGATCGTCCCGGCATTGTTCAGAACGACGCTATTGTCCCCGATGGCTGTGAAGTTGCCATCGACCGTCCCGGTCGCGCCGACCGCGCCGGTAGCGGCGCCGCCCGCCCCAACATTAGTGTCGCTATAGGTGTAGCCCGTGGGGGTCGAAGCATAATCATAGGCATTATTTGTAGCAGTCGAAGTAAGACTGACATTCCCGTCAACCGTGCCGTCGATCACTGTCGATGCGCTGCCTTGGCCATTTACGCTGACCGAACCTCCGACGCTGCCATCTTCGCCGACAGAAACGTCGGCGGCTTTGCCAACGGCAGTGCTGGTGGTTTTTGTTGAACCGCTGACCGGGACGGCGCCATCGACGACGCTGATATCCGTGTAGGTGGTAGAAGTGCCGTTCGAACTGGCATTCACATTGCCCGCAACCGCACCATCAATGGTTGCGCTGGCACCCCCGATGCCGGTCGCGCTGACAAGGGCCACATCGCCGTCACCGCCGACAGTTACATTGGCCGATCCGCCCCCGCGCGTGACGTCGTTGCGGACGGTGGTGGTGGTTACAGTGCCGCTGGTCACTGCATTGCTGCCGCCCACCGTTTCGGTCACGCCGCCGGCCGACGCGATGACATTGCGCGCCTTGGCGGAAACGGTCACTTCCGCGCCATTCAGGCCGGTCGCGTTCAGATTGCCGCGTACGCTGTCTTCAGCATCCGCCGCATCGCCGGCCTGCACAATGCTGGCTTTCCCACCAGCAAAGCTGGTCTTTGTAACGCCATCAACTGGCGCAGCGGCGGTATCCACCGTGATCGAGCTTGCCACGACATTACCCGACCGCACCGCGCCCGCAGCCGATGTCGTGATCGACACATTGCCCTGACCCGATGCCGTGATGCCGTTATAGATTTCGCCGCCATTAGTGATGGAGGCATCGCCGCCGAAGCCAACGGTGCGCAGCCCACCAGCGATCAGGCCGTTATTGGTGCCTTTGAAGCTGTTCGCTGGGCTCTGTTGCAAAAATCGTGAAGCTTGAGCATGCTTGGCGGAGATTGGACGGACGGAACGATGACGGATTTCAAGTGGCGCCATTTCCAGGGTGATGTGATCCTGTGGGCGGTGCGCTGGTATTGTCGCTATCCGATCAGCTATCGCGACCTTGAGGAAATGCTGGCGGAACGCGGCATTTCGGTCGACCATACGACGATCTATCGCTGGGTCCAGTGCTACGCCCCGGAGATGGAGAAGCGGCTGCGCTGGTTCTGGCGGCGTGGCTTTGATCCGAGCTGGCGCCTGGATGAAACCTACGTCAAGGTGCGGGGCAAGTGGACCTACCTGTACCGGGCAGTCGACAAGCGGGGCGACACGATCGATTTCTACCTGTCGCCGACCCGCAGCGCCAAGGCAGCGAAGCGGTTCCTGGGCAAGGCCCTGCGAGGCCTGAAGCACTGGGAAAAGCCTGCCACGCTCAATACCGACAAAGCGCCGAGCTATGGTGCAGCGATCACCGAATTGAAGCGCGAAGGAAAGCTGGACCGGGAGACGGCCCACCGGCAGGTGAAGTATCTCAATAACGTGATCGAGGCCGATCACGGAAAGCTCAAGATACTGATCAAGCCGGTGCGCGGTTTCAAATCGATCCCCACGGCCTATGCCACGATCAAGGGATTCGAAGTCATGCGAGCCCTGCGCAAAGGACAGGCTCGCCCCTGGTGCCTGCAGCCCGGCATCAGGGGCGAGGTGCGCCTTGTGGAGAGAGCTTTTGGCATTGGGCCCTCGGCGCTGACGGAGGCCATGGGCATGCTCAACCACCATTTCGCAGCAGCCGCCTGATCGGCGCAGAGCGACAGCCTACCTCTGACTGCCGCCAATCTTTGCAACAGAGCCACGCCAAGGTTCGCCACTATCAGGGGATCGTCGGCTCCGTTGCCAACGAAGTGGGCCTGTTCGATCCGATCCGGGGCGATTTCAGCGGCGCACGGCTGCCGTTTTCGCCCAAATGGCAATCGAGCCTGAGCGCGGACTACAGCCTGCCGCTGGGTGGCGTGAACCTAACCATGGGCACGACGATCTCCTCACAAAGCAAATCGCTGGGCGTTCTGGCCATCACCAACGCGGACAAGGATCTCTACGAGGTGAATGGCCGCACGCTCGTTTCCGCGCGGCTTGGCGTGGAAGCGCCTGATGGCCGCTGGGCGGTCTTCGGCTGGGGTCGCAATATCTTCAACAAGTATTACTGGACAAACACGATCCAGACTTACGATACCGTTGTTCGCTACGCTGGTCGACCCGCCGAATATGGCTTGACCGTGCGCTTCAAGTTCCAGTAATGAAACCGGAACGCCGATAAGAAACTGTTGGAGGGATAGATGTCTGATTTGAGCGGCAAGACGATAATCGTGACGGGTGGTGGCAGCGGCATCGGGCGCGCCACCGTGGAATTGCTGGTGGCCAGTGGTGCCAACGTCGCGGTGGCGGACATCAACGACGAGGCCGGTGAGGCGGTCGTCGCTGCGTCTGGCGGGAAGGCCGCCTATTTCCGGTGCGACATCGCACAGGAAGAGGACGTGAAGGCACTTGTCGCGCAGACTCTGGCGGCGTTCGGCGGGCTTGACGGCGCGTTCAACAATGCGGCGATCCCGCAGGCCGGACTGCCGCTTGCCGAAGTGTCGCTCGAACGGTTTCGGCAGAGCATGGATATCAATGTAACCGGCACGTTCCTGTGCATGAAGTACCAGATCCTTGCGATGATCGAGCGCGGGACGAAGGGATCGATCGTCAACACCGCATCCGTCGCTGGCGTGGTCGGCGTGCCGATGCACGGCGAATATGTCGGCGCGAAGCATGCGGTGGTCGGGCTGACCCGCGTGGCGGCGGCAGACTATGGCAAGCACGGCATTCGCGTGAACGCGCTTGTGCCCGGCGCGGTGCGCACGCCTATGCTGCAGCGCGCGATGGACAATGATGCGGGCCTTGAGCCCTATCTGAACTCGATCCACCCGATCGGCCGTTTCAGCGAACCGCACGAGCAGGCCCAGGCCGCCGTATGGTTGCTGTCCGACGCGGCTTCGTTCGTCACCGGCTCCTGCCTTGCAGCAGACGGCGGCTTTACCGCGATCTGATCATTTTACGGAGCAGCCTCCATGCACAGCATCAAGATACTCGCGACGATCCCGCGCCGGAAGGACATTTCGGAACAGCAGTTCCACGATCACTGGCGCCATCCGCACGGCACACTCAGCAAGAAGATCGCGTGCCTGCGCGGCTATGTGCAATCGCACCGGATCGTCTCTCCGCTGCTGCCTGATACACAGCTGGCCTACGACGGCATTACCGAGCTGTGGTATGACAGTCTCGACGATGCGCTCAACATGGGCAAAGATCCCGCGCATCGCAAATACAACATCCCCGACGAACCGCTGTTCGTCGACATGGACGGACTGAAGTTCACCTTCTTCGAGGAGGACATTATCCGCTCGCGACCGGCGGTGGACGATCCCGATGATGCGGCCGTGCAGTGGTCGCCCACCGAATGGTCGGTAAGCGTCAAGATCCTGCAACTGGTCAAGGCGGATGGCAATCCGGCCTGGGCAGGCGATCAGGACAAGGCGCTGGGCGATCGCATCGGCGCGTTTCGGCATGTCCGCTCGTTCGCGATAGACGCGGTGCACAAGGGCACCTCGCCGTTCATCGGCGCGCGCGAACTGTGGTGGCCGACGCTATCCGATTTCGAACGCGGCGTGGCGGGTGATCGCGCGGCGTTCGATGCGCTCCTGGCACAGGCCGGCCAGCATTACACGATGCTGGCATCGGCCGAGCGGGTGATCTGATGCCGGCCCCCGCGCTCGACGAGGAGCCCGTGCTGCCCCCCGGCTTCGAGGATCTTCTCGAATTCGTGCCGCACTGGATCGGCGAGACGGCGCAGGAACGATGGGATATCCGGGCGCGCGCGACTATGGCGGAGATAACCCGCTTCTACGATGTGCTGCTCTCCCGTTCGGAAGCCATCCTCGACCATGTCGAGACCTTTCCGCTCGACGCGATGCCGGCGCCGACGCTGCGCCTGTTCAGGCTACAGCTGGCGCTGGCTCACGCGGCGATGTCCGTAGAATTGCACAAGCAGCCGCGCGCGCACAATTCGCCCTATCCGCACCAGGTCCGCATCCTGCGGACGGCAGAGCCAACGCTGTAAAGGAGTTCGTCGCATGAACGAGATGACCGAGCTTGCCAGCATCGGCTCTGTTGCAAAGATTGGCGGCAGTCAGAGGTAGGCTGTCGCTCTGCGCCGATCAGGCGGCTGCTGCGAAATGGTGGTTGAGCATGCCCATGGCCTCCGTCAGCGCCGAGGGCCCAATGCCAAAAGCTCTCTCCACAAGGCGCACCTCGCCCCTGATGCCGGGCTGCAGGCACCAGGGGCGAGCCTGTCCTTTGCGCAGGGCTCGCATGACTTCGAATCCCTTGATCGTGGCATAGGCCGTGGGGATCGATTTGAAACCGCGCACCGGCTTGATCAGTATCTTGAGCTTTCCGTGATCGGCCTCGATCACGTTATTGAGATACTTCACCTGCCGGTGGGCCGTCTCCCGGTCCAGCTTTCCTTCGCGCTTCAATTCGGTGATCGCTGCACCATAGCTCGGCGCTTTGTCGGTATTGAGCGTGGCAGGCTTTTCCCAGTGCTTCAGGCCTCGCAGGGCCTTGCCCAGGAACCGCTTCGCTGCCTTGGCGCTGCGGGTCGGCGACAGGTAGAAATCGATCGTGTCGCCCCGCTTGTCGACTGCCCGGTACAGGTAGGTCCACTTGCCCCGCACCTTGACGTAGGTTTCATCCAGGCGCCAGCTCGGATCAAAGCCACGCCGCCAGAACCAGCGCAGCCGCTTCTCCATCTCCGGGGCGTAGCACTGGACCCAGCGATAGATCGTCGTATGGTCGACCGAAATGCCGCGTTCCGCCAGCATTTCCTCAAGGTCGCGATAGCTGATCGGATAGCGACAATACCAGCGCACCGCCCACAGGATCACATCACCCTGGAAATGGCGCCACTTGAAATCCGTCATCGTTCCGTCCGTCCAATCTCCGCCAAGCATGCTCAAGCTTCACGATTTTTGCAACAGAGCCTTTACGCCTTCGACGGCAATCCCATCGTCTCCCTGATGGCGGAGGAAAGCATCAGGGCGCTCGCCAGGAGCCTGCCGCTGATCAAGGCCGATCCCACCGATGCGAAGGCGCGGGGCGACGCGCTCTATGGCTGCTGGCTCGCCGGCAGCGTCCTGGGCGCGGCGAGCGTCGCGCTGCACCACAAGCTCTGCCACACGCTGGGCGGCACCTTCGACATGCCGCATGCGCAGACCCACACCGCCGTGCTGCCCCATGCGATCGCCTATAATGCGCCGTCGGTGCCGGAGGCGATGGAACGGGCTAGCCGCGCACTAGGCGGCGGCGACCCCGCGACCAAGCTGTACGAACTGGCGGTGGGCCTGGGCGCGGAAATGTCGCTGGCGAAGCTCGGCATGCCCAAGGACGGCATCGCGAAGGCCGCCGCGCTGGCGGTCGCCAACCCCTATCCCAACCCCCGTCCGATCACGGAGGAGGGCATCGTGCAGCTTCTGAGCCGCGCGGTGGAGGGGCTTCCGCCGATCACCGCATAAGCAAAGGCCTGATCCTGGAACAGTGCCGGCCGCATCCGATCATTTCCGGATGCGGCCGGTTCTCGATCATCCGGCGCTCCCGTTCGGCCATGGCCAAGGACGGGACGAAATTCAGCGGCTTTCCGCGCCGAGCCAGCCCTGCACCGCCGCCTTGATCGGCAACGGCAGTTCATGCCCGCCTTCATAAGGGATGAAAGTCGCCCGCGCGCCGCTGGGGCCGGAGAGATAGGCTTCCGCCTGCTCGAACTTGTGGCGCGGGATCACATCGTCGAATTGGCCCCGGCAGAAGAGGACCGGCTTGTCGAGCAGGCCGTTGTCCGGCAGGTCGCCGTCCTCCACCGCGAAGCAGCCGCCGATCATGATGAGGCCGCTATAGGCCCCCGGATTGCTGAGCAGAAGACTGGCGGCCATCGCGGCGCCGTTGCTGAAACCGCATAGCCAGGGCCGTTGGCGGCCGGTATCTGCGGCGATCCAGTCGCCGACCTTCGACGTTTCGCCCGACAGGCTGGAGGGCAGGGCGACGCCGATCCCGGCATTTTCGAACCAGGCGAACCCCGGCCCCTGGGGAAGCGGCCCGCGATAGGAGCGAACATTCGCGCGGCCGAAAAGGGGCAGCGCGAACCCCGCTTCCCTTTCGGTGCTGCCGCGGCCGTGAAGATATACGATGTCGCGGCCGGACGGAATGTCGGGATTGTCGTATCGCATGACGATGGCATTGTCTCGAGACATGTTCGCTTCCAATTCCTGGCGATGCGAAGCCGAAGCGGCGTCCGGTCCGACGGCGTCGGCCCGGCTGCTCCGGCTTCCTGTTTTAGCGGGCTTTCCGGTCGGCGGATATTCCGCCTGCCGGGAAATGCTCAAGGCGACCATAGCATGCGATGGCTGCTTTCAAAGCGCGGTCGCTCAATCCCCATGACCGATTTGTGGGCAGTTGGCCCCGTTTCGATCAAATCCGTATCGCGAATATTCCTAATTCATTTGCAGCAATTTCCTCCGCAGGCGAAAGCTGCGATCCTTTCCGGACGGCCCGATAAGCATAATAATCACCGACGTGCCGGATAAGACAGGCGCTGATCCATAACAGCGCATGGAGAGGATATTCCTATGCTTCGATCTCCGGGCAATGCGCGGCGCGTCCGTCGCAATCCGCTCCCGGCCTCGACGTCCGCTGGCCCGCTCGCTGCGTGTCCGGCCCATGCGCAACATGGTCCAGGGGGAAACCCCGCCGCCTGTTTTCCGGAACGGCGGGAATGGCCCGATGAACTGCGCGGGCAGGCAAGTTGCGACCGTGCACCGGCTGGAATTCGTCAGTAGGGGAAGATCGAATGCCTAATGGAATGCGCTGTTTGGATCCCTCGATCGCCGATCGGATCACATCATTGTCGACGATGAGAAATAATGAGGAGATATTCGAAACATTCGGCTTCAGCTATAACACGCTGAGAAAAGTCTCGAACGGCATGCCGCTTCGCAGGTCACTTGCGGATCGGATTGAGGAACGTGCCAGAAAGGTTTTCGAAGCCGATGGATTTTTGAACATTTCGGCCTGATCGCATCGGATGGAATGCTCCGGCCTGTCGTTTCGGAGCGTTTTCCGACCGGGCGGATGATTGCTTCCGTTCGGGGCGACGCTCCGGTGCCGAACATATGCATTAAGCCATTTTTTGCCCAGTCCGCAGGAGAATTGCAGGGACATGTTGAAGCTCTACTACAATCCAGGTTCATGCTCATTGGCGTCCCATGCCGCATTGGAGGAAGCCGGCCTTCCTTATGAGGCGGAGCTGATCGACCTGACGCAAAACGCCCAGTTTTCAGACGCCTATCGTCAGAAAGGCTCTGTTGCAAAGATTGGCGGCAGTCAGAGGTAGGCTGTCGCTCTGCGCCGATCAGGCGGCTGCTGCGAAATGGTGGTTGAGCATGCCCATGGCCTCCGTCAGCGCCGAGGGCCCAATGCCAAAAGCTCTCTCCACAAGGCGCACCTCGCCCCTGATGCCGGGCTGCAGGCACCAGGGGCGAGCCTGTCCTTTGCGCAGGGCTCGCATGACTTCGAATCCCTTGATCGTGGCATAGGCCGTGGGGATCGATTTGAAACCGCGCACCGGCTTGATCAGTATCTTGAGCTTTCCGTGATCGGCCTCGATCACGTTATTGAGATACTTCACCTGCCGGTGGGCCGTCTCCCGGTCCAGCTTTCCTTCGCGCTTCAATTCGGTGATCGCTGCACCATAGCTCGGCGCTTTGTCGGTATTGAGCGTGGCAGGCTTTTCCCAGTGCTTCAGGCCTCGCAGGGCCTTGCCCAGGAACCGCTTCGCTGCCTTGGCGCTGCGGGTCGGCGACAGGTAGAAATCGATCGTGTCGCCCCGCTTGTCGACTGCCCGGTACAGGTAGGTCCACTTGCCCCGCACCTTGACGTAGGTTTCATCCAGGCGCCAGCTCGGATCAAAGCCACGCCGCCAGAACCAGCGCAGCCGCTTCTCCATCTCCGGGGCGTAGCACTGGACCCAGCGATAGATCGTCGTATGGTCGACCGAAATGCCGCGTTCCGCCAGCATTTCCTCAAGGTCGCGATAGCTGATCGGATAGCGACAATACCAGCGCACCGCCCACAGGATCACATCACCCTGGAAATGGCGCCACTTGAAATCCGTCATCGTTCCGTCCGTCCAATCTCCGCCAAGCATGCTCAAGCTTCACGATTTTTGCAACAGAGCCCGCTACTCGATCGGCGTTGGCGTCACAGGATTCGAGCTCGATTTCTGGGGCCGGGTGCGCAACCTTTCTGACGCAGCGCGCTCGCAATATCTAGCAACCGTGCAGGCTGAACGGGCGTTCCGCCTCGCGTTGATCCGGGATGTGGCCTCGACCTATTTTGCTTCCCGGGAAGCCGACGAGCGGATCGCCCTTGCCGAAGCTACGGTACGCAGCCGGCAGGAAGGCCTCCGCATAGCCGAGCGTCGCCTTGAAGCCGGGGTGACTTCAGCTCTTGATTTTCGACAGGCGGAGTCGCTACTGACTCAAGCCGAAACGGAGTTGGCCAGCCTGCGCTTGGCCGAGGCGCAGAGTGAGAACTTCCTGGCCGTACTCTTGGGCGGACCCGTTCCTGTCGGGCTCACGGTGCCGCTGACGCTGGCTGACCAGAAAAACGGAACGGTGATTGCCGCCGGATTACCCTCCGAGCTGATGGTGACTCGACCGGACATATTGGCGGCAGAAGAGAAACTGCGGGCAGCGCGTGCCAATATCGGTGCTGCTCGGGCAGCCTTCCGCGTGCCAATATCGGTGCTGCTCGGGCAGCCTTCTTTCCATCCATCTCACTAACCGGTAGTATCGGTTTCGCTTCAACTGATCTTGGGAATTTGATCGGAAACGAAGGACTGAGCTGGAGCTTTGGACCTTCGATCAGCCTACCCATCTTCGATTGGGGTGCGAGGAAGGGCAATCTGAGCGTGGCTGAGGCACGTGAGGATATTGCCATCGCCGAATACGAACGCACCATTCAGGGAGCTTTCCGCGAAGTTGCGGACGCCCTTGCCGGGCGCCGCTGGCTTGCTGAACAGGTCGCCGCGCAGGTTCGTGCCACTGCGGCACAGCGAGCGATCGCCGATCTTGCCCGCACTCGCTACCGCGAGGGCGTCGCAAATTACCTTGAAGTGCTCGATGCCGAACGGAATCTGTTCATCGCGGAACAGACACTGATACAGCTGCGTCGCGCCGAGCTGGATGCTCTCGTCTCTCTGTATGTCGCTCTGGGCGGCGGCCAGCAAGGGTAATGGTGGTAATGTTCCACCGACGGGCCTTGGCTATTGATCATGACAACCTACAGATCGGTCCGCCGATAAATTCCCTGACCTATATATGATAATGTCCTTTATCATACATTCGTGGAAGATCCGACGAGCCGTTTAAACGCCTCCGAAGATCCACCGCAAAAAGGGATGCCGGCATGATCGAAAATGAGGACGAGGCTTTTGCCGACAACTACGCCGAGCGCGACCAGGCCAAGGCGCTACGCGCGCAAGCGCGCGCGGGCGGGCTGCGTTTCGAGGCGTATCTACCCCCGGATATGGCCGATTGGCTGTTGGCGCAGGTCGAGCGGGGCCATTTCGTTGATCCGTCCGAGGCGGTGTTCGCGATCGTCAAGAACTTCATCGACATGGAGCCGCACCGCGATTTGCGCGACGAGCTGCTACGCCGGATATTGGACGAGTCGGTTGCGCGCGGGCTTGAGGACGTGAAGGCGGGCCGCGTCCACGACGCGGCCGAGGTGTTTGACGAATTGCGCCGGGAGCTGGCGAAGCCCCGCCCCGAGCCGGCCCGCTGGCAGAAGATCGCACGATGAATCAGCTCGCCCCCCTGCCCTCGCCGGCGCTGGCGTTGCCGGCCTTGATCGCGGCGGCCGACGACGCCACGCGGCTGCGCTTCCTTGAGTTCTTCGCCGTCACCATTCGCAACCCGCATACGCGCCGCGCCTATATGCGCGCGGCCGGTGACTTCCTGGCCTGGTGTGAGGCGCGCGGCGTCGCCTCGCTTGAGGCCGTGCAACCGCTCCACGTCGCGGCCTGGGTCGAGGCGCTGGCGCGCGAGCTGGCCCCGCCCAGCGTCAAGCAACAGCTCGCCGGCGTGCGCCACCTGTTCGACTGGCTGGTGACGGGCCATATCGTGCCGGTGAACCCTGCCGGATCGGTGCGCGGGCCGGCGCATAGCCAGCGGCGCGGCAAGACGCCGGTACTGGCCCCGGACGAGGCGCGGCGGTTGCTCGACAGCATCGACGTGACCACCCATGCGGGCCTGCGCGACCGCGCCCTGATCGGGTTGATGGTCTATAGCTTCGCGCGGATCGGCGCGGCGCTGGCGATGCGGGTCGAGGACGTGTTCATGCAGAACAGGCGGCTATGGGTCCGCCTGCATGAGAAAGGCGGCAAGCGCCATGAAATGCCCTGCCACCACAATCTAGAGGATTATCTGACCGCCTATATCGACGGGTGCGAGCTGCGCGAGGACCGCAAAGGGCCGCTGTTCCGCACGATCGCGCGCGGGACCAAGCGGCTAAGCGATACCCCCCTCCCCCAAGCCAATGCGTTCGCGATGGTGCGCCGGCGTGCGGCGGCGGCCGAGATCGGCACGGCGATCGGCAACCACTCGTTCCGCGCGACCGGGATCACCACCTATTTGAAGAACGGCGGCACGTTGGAGACGGCCGCGACGATGGCGAACCACAGCTCGACGCGCACCACCCAGCTCTACGACCGCCGGCCCGATGACGTGACGCTGGACGAGGTGGAGCGGGTGTTGATTTAGGCGGCGATCGGCGGCGCACATTCCCAGCGGCCATCCTGCCAGTGGAACCCTAGCCGCTGCGCGTTGCTGATCGCGGGCGGCTCACCCTTGCGCCAGAACGCGCGCATCTTGGCCCGTTCGTCCAGATGAGCGTCGGCGACGATCGCGCGCGCGGCCTGGATGAACTGTCCATGCCCGAACACATAGACCAGCGAGGCGGGCGGCATGGCGGCGAGGCGGGCAAGCGCCGCCTCGCAGCGCCGGAGCAGGGTGGCGAAGCTCTCCGCCCCCTCCCCGTCGCAATAGTCCGGATCGGCCTCGCTCCAATAGCGTTCGAGGTGCGGCATCCGTTCGACGCTGCGCGTGCCGTTCCAGCGCGCCGGTTGCAGATAGGTGAACTCTTCTATCGGCCACACTTCGACCGGCGCGCCGGGAAAGCGCGCGATCGTCGGCGCGGCCGTCTGCCGGGTGCGGGTATAGGGCGACGTGACAATGAGCGACGGCGCTTCGTCCCAGCTCGCCGCGACATGCTGCGCCTGTCCCTTGCCGCGCTCCGTCAGCTCGATCGTCGCCAGATCGTGACAGGGCACGCCGGCGTTGCCAGTGGATTCGCCGTGACGGATGAAGATCGCGCGCATGGCTATTTCAGCAGCAGGGCGGCGGCCCCCTGTCCTTTCAGCAGTTTGACCGCCGTTTTGTCGAAGGACACGAACGTCTCCCCGCCATGGAATCGGCCGTCGAAAGCGATCACCCCGTCCGCAAAGTCGCCGCCCGCATCGAGGATAGCTAGGCCCGCTTCCACCGCAGGGCGATTGACGACGACGTTCTCCGCGTCGATCACGCCTTGGATCGCGGCGGCAATTTCGGGCCGGGTTTTCTTGTAGAGTCGTTCCAGAACCCAGGCGAGTTCGCACAGTGAATGCACGCTGATGGCAACGTGGCTTGCGCTTTCCATCGCCTCGACGGCGGCGAGGCCCTGCGCTTCGTCGTCCGCCAGAACCAGGCGCAGCAAGACGTTCGTGTCGGCCGTGATCTTCATTTACCGTCCAGACCGGCCACACCCGCAGCAGCGCCCGCTTCCGCGATAGCGTCGTTGATTTCCTCGATCGTGAACCGGGGACCGTCGCCCTTCCCCTTGAGCATCCCGTGCAGCGCCCGCCACGAACCCTTTGGCTGGTCCGCTTTCAGTTCCGCCCGCCCATCGGGCAGCAGGTCGAGCCTGATCTTGCCACCGGGCTGGATGCCGAGATGTTTCAGAATATCCTTCCGAAACGTCACCTGGCCCCGCGTGGTCACGCTTAATGTCGTCATGGTCATTACCTCCATATCAAGACAGGGTAATGCAGAAACGCATTATTTTCAAGGCCCAAATCCTGATAGCCAATAATAATAAGCGACTAAGCGATTAAGCGCCTGCCGCTGGCGCTGCACCGTGGCTCTACTCGCTTCGCTCCCCAAGCCCGCAAGCGGTCTTGGCCCAAGGTGACGATCCACATGGCGGGCGAGATCGCTGCGCGGATCTCGCGGGCGATGTGCCGGCGTGCGCCGGCGTCGATGTTCGTTTGAAGGGGGAAAGACGGTCCCGGCCGCCTCTCCCCCGCAACGGGATTAGACGGGGCCGTGCCTCGCTGCGCTGCGGCCGCTCCACCCCCGTCGAATCCCGCTGCCCCCCTCTCTCGCCGGCGTTCTTGGGCGTCCGTGTTCCGGCCGATGGCATGGCCATCGCCGGACAGGCGATTTGAAGGGAGTAGAAGGTATGACGCAGGACAACCGCGAAAGCTGGCTCAACCGGGTGGCGGCGGGCATGGCTCCGCTGTTCGAGGCGCTGAACGCCCCCCTGCCCGACCGCGTGCGCGTGGCGATCGGCTTCACCAGCAGGGGAGCCAAGGGCAAGGCGATCGG
This sequence comes from Sphingobium sp. TKS, assembly GCF_001563265.1. Classification (NCBI taxonomy): domain Bacteria; kingdom Pseudomonadati; phylum Pseudomonadota; class Alphaproteobacteria; order Sphingomonadales; family Sphingobiaceae; genus Sphingobium; species Sphingobium sp. TKS. The sequence goes on from NZ_CP005087.1 coordinate 85,282, forward strand.
CGAGTGCTGGGATAATCGGTTGAGCGCGGACGGGCATTTTGAAATCTTCATCCGGCCCGACCTGGCGCACGCCCCCGATGCGATGCCGGCGCAGATCGCGGCCATCCTCGCGCATGAGCTGGTCCATGCCGCCGTCGGCATCCCGGCAGGGCATGGGAAGGCGTTTAAACGGGTCGCGTTGGGGCTGGGGCTGGTCGGGCCGATGCGCGCCACCACCCCCGGAGAGGCGTTCCTTGCGGCGGTCGCGCCGATCCTGGCCGATGCTGGCCCCCTCCCCCATGCCCGTCTCGACACGGACGGGGAGTCGACCGCGCCCAAGAAGCAGAAAGCCCGGATGCTCAAATGCGAGTGTGCGGAGTGCGGCTATACGGTCAGGACCGCGCGCAAATGGCTGGAACAGGCCGGAGCGCCGCTTTGCCCGATCGAGGATCACGGCCAGATGAGCCATGAGCCGCTGGACGACGACGAGGGCGGCGATCCGGATGACGCGGGATAACCGCGCCGATTATAGGCTGCGTTCGCTATGCGCTTAATAATAAGCGACTAAGCGGTTAAGCGAACGCGGGGGCCGGATGGGCTTCCTGTGACAAGGGCAGGAACGGCGACACGGCGGCCAAAGCCTGCGCGATATAGGCATCCTTCTCACCCACCGGCGCGACGTAGTGGATCGCTTCGCGCGCATCGGCGATCGTCGCGAGGCGGGCGATGAGCCAGGTTGCGAGGTATTGCGATGCCAAGCAGCCCCCGGCGGTCGCGACATTGCCATGCGCGACAAAGGGCGCGTCCAGAACGTCAACGCCCGCCTCTATGACCCAGGGTTTCGTCGTCAGATCGGTGCAGGCGGGCAGGTCGCCGATCAGGCCGAGCTTGGCGAGCAGCAGCGTTCCCGAACATTGCGCGCCAATGAGCTGGCGCGAGGGATCGAGGGCGATACGTGCCAGCAAGTCGCGATCGGCGGCGATCTCGCGCGTCTTGATGCCGCTGCCGATCAGCACGGCGTCGGCTTCCGAGGCGAACTCAAGCGGCTTTTGACGCTGGACCGTGACCCCGTTCATGGACGTGACTTCGGACGTGGGCGAGGTGATATGCGCCGCCCAGCCTTGCGCCTTCATGCGGTTCACGATCGCGGCTGCGACGAACGAGTCCAGCTCGTTGAAGCCGTCGAATGTGAGAACCGCGATTTGCACTGGAACCTCCGTCATGGGATTGGACGTTTTCGCCCATAGCAGCCTTGCGACGCGCGCGAAACGATCCCGTCTATCTTGCACTAAGCGACTTAGCGATTAATCACGCGCTTGCCTGCTAAGCGACTAAGCGATATAAGTCGCACAATCGCTTAGCAGGAGCCATCATGCAGACTTGGGCTATCATCGCGCAGAAGGGCGGGCAGTCGAAAACGACCATCGCGACGGCCTTCGCCGTGGAGGCCGCCCGCGAAGGGGCGGCGGTCGTGATCCTTGACGCCGACGATCGCCAGGGGTCCGCGCTCTATTGGTCGGAGCGCCGGGATACCGACGATGTGATGGTGAAGGATAGCAGCGTCGCCGGCCTTCCGCTGCACGTCTCGCGCGGGCGCGACAGTGGCAAGGTGGACCTCATTATCATCGACACGCCGGCGAACTCGAAGGACATTGCCATGCTCGCGGCCGAGCAGGCCGATTTCGTGGTGATCCCGGTCGCGCCGCGCGGGCTGGACGTTCATTCCGTCCTACAGACCGTCAAGCAGGTGCAGCAGGCAGGGACGCCGTTCGCGGTGATCCTGACCCAAGTGCCGCACCAGGGCGGGGAGGGGGCCGAGGCGCGCGCCGGCTTCGCCGCGAAGGGCGTCACCCTGTTCGATACCGCGCTTCACTTCCGCAAGGACTTCTACAAGGCGACGCCGATCGGCAAGACCGCGATCGAGCTGGACCCGGACGGGAAGGCGGCGGCCGAGTTGCGCGCCGCTTTTGAAGAAGCTAAGCGACTAAGCGGTTATACGACTAAGCCAATAAGCGAGATTGCATGATGGCGAAGAAACCATCGGCCTTGGCCGGCATCTTTGACGATGAATCTGAAACCGCGCCGCCCGCGCCCAGCCCGATCGTGCCGGAAGCCGTGACGCAGCCGGCACCGGCACCAGCGCCGGCAAAGGCCGCAAAGGGGGCAGGGAAGGGCGCGTGGAGCGGCCCAGGCGAGAGCGCGGCACGGCGCAGCAGCCACCCCGGCAAGAAGGCTGTGCTGATCCATATCCCGGAGGACATGCACCGCACCTTGCGCCAGCTTAGCGTCGAGGAAGGGGGCGAGCCGCTTACCGTCATCACCGAGCGGCTGTTGCGGCAATATCTTGTCCAGCGCGGTCATACCCGGTTCGCCCC
>NZ_CP005088.1 GCF_001563265.1 Sphingobium sp. TKS
ATGAAACCCCGAATCGAGCCTGACCGTCAACGAAACCCCGAACTTCCGCTTGCCGTCAACGAAACCCCGAACGGCGCGGAGGGTCGCCCTCCCCTGTTGCCGGTTCGCTATCCCGATCCCGATCTGTTCATTTGCGATGTTCTCGACGCCATCCCCAAGGATGACATGGCCTCGATGGAGCATCCGATTTTCTCGCTCGCGACCAAGCCCGATCGGCGCGTGTTCCGCTACGAGCATAACGGCAACAAGCTCGAAATCGTCCCCAGCGTCAAAGGGCTGGCGACGATCCACGACAAGGATATTCTGATCTACTGCATCTCCCAGCTCATCGGGAAGATGAACCAGGGCGAGCGGCCGAGCCGCACCTTGCACCTCACGGCGCGCGATCTGCTAGTGTGGACCAACCGGCAAACCGATGGCGACGGCTATGACCGACTGCGGAGCGCGTTCGAGCGCCTGTCGGGGACGCGGATCACCACGAACATCAAGGCCGATGGCGAGGAAATCACCGAAGGGTTCGGCCTCATCAACGAATGGCGGATCGTGCGGCAAACCCGCTCCGGCCAAATGTCGGAAATCAAGGTCACGCTCTCCGATTGGCTGTTCAAGATGGTCGAGGGGCGCAGTGTCCTGACGCTGCACCGCGACTATTTCCGTCTCCGCAAGCCGCTCGAACGGCGCATCTACGAGCTGGCGCGCAAGCATTGCGGCGCGCAGGAAAAATGGTCGATCTCGGTCGAAACGCTACAGAAAAAGACTGGCGCGAGTAGCCATCTGCGCGTGTTCCGCTCGATGCTGCGCGATCTCGTCGCGCACGATCATCTGCCCGACTATGCCGTGGAAATGAACGGCGATACGGTCACGTTCCGCAATCGCGAGGCGCTGGATACGGTCGAGGCGATCGAGGCGGAACCCGAACGGCCCTATATCGACCCCGAAGGCTTCCACGACGCCAAGAGCGTTGCGCCTGGCTATGACGTGTATGCGCTCTATGACCAATGGGTGTCATGGTGGATCGACAGCGGACGGCCGGAACTGAAAAGCCCCCGCGCCGCCTTCATCGGCTTCTGCCGCAACAAGCACAAGACCGCCCCCTTGCGCTAGTATAGGCGTATACAGCTATACACCTATACTAGCTGGTGATGCGCCCCCTCCCCTTCTTCACGAACAGGTCGTCCAGCGCCTCGCCTAGCAGGCTTTGAACGGTCGTCCCTTCCTCGGCCGCGATAATACGAAGCTGTGTGCTGACCTCCGGGGGGAAATGCCCGCCAATCAACTTGGTCCCCTGTCGGCCGCTCGGCGGGGCCTTGCGGGACACGTCTACCGGCTCGATCGCCGGCGCTGGTGCCGGGGCCGCGTCTCCGTCCGCCTTGGCGCGGTTCAGCACCGCTTGCAGACTGTTTCCGCCCTTCGCCATCACGCCGCCTCCGCTTCATTGTATAGGCGTATAGTTGTATACTCGTATAGCCGGTGGATTTCGTCGGCCGCTGGTCCGTGCGGCTCGAACTCCTGCACGGCCTGGCCTGCGGCTTGGGCGCGGAAAAAGGCTTTGCGGTTGCCGATCGTCACCGGGCAAACCGTCGCGCCCAGCTCCGCCACGGCCTGAATCGCATCGCCGGTTTCCTGACCTTGTGGGGGCACGAAGGTAAGGACCACGGCAAAGGCGCGGTCGAGCTGGCGCACAACGTCGAGCGTGTGCGTCATGCTCATGGTGTCGAATACGGCCGTCTTGGTCGGGATCAGGATGAAATCGGCTTGGCGCGCTGCCTCATAGGCCACGTCGCGCGCGACCGCCGCCCCGTCGATCACGACAAGATCGGTGCCGGCATCCTCGCAGGCTTTGAGCATGGCGGGCAGGCGCACCGGCTGAATCGACGCCACGGCGGGCGTGTCGAGCTGGCGCACGTCTTTCCAGAACGAGGCCGTCGCCTGCGGGTCCAGGTCGATGATCGCAGCGACCTTGCCGGCCTGCTCGGCCGCGACCGCCAGACAGGTGGCGAGCGTCGTTTTCCCGACGCCCCCTTTCTGTGAGAGAATGGCGAGAACCTTCATGCTACACTCCTACACGTATAGTCCTATACTTGTATACGCGGTGAACCGAGAGGGAAAGCCCTATCGTCGCTGAAATGACGATAGGGCGGCGCTGAATCTGAACTGACGAAAGCGCGGCGCATCATTCCTCCGGCTCGGCCTCGTCATCGTCCAGCGGCTCATGCTGCATCTGGCCGTGATCCTCGATCGGGCAAAGCGGCGCTCCGGCCAGCTCCAACCATTTGCGCGCGGTCCTGACGGTATAGCCGCACGTCGCGCACTCGCATTTGAGCATCCGGGTTTTCTGCTTCTTGGGCGCGGTCGACTCTCCATCCGTATCAAGGCGGGCATGGGGGAGGGGGCCGACGCTCTCCAAGATCGGCGCGATGGCCGCAAGGAACGCCTCGCCGGGGGTGGTGGCGCGCATCGGCCCGACTAGGCCCAGCCCAAGGGCGGCCCGTTTAAACGCCTTCCCATGCCCTGCCGGGATGCCGACTGCGGCATGGACCAGCTCATGCGCGAGGATGGCCGCGATCTGCGCCGGCATGGCGTCGGGCGCGTGCGCCAGGTCGGGCCGGATGAAGATTTCAAAATGGCCGTCCGCGCTCAAGCGATTATCCCAGCACTCGCCGATCGCCTTGGCCTTCGCGCCTCTGCTGGTGAAGCCGATCGCCACGCGCACGCGGTCGGGCAGGGGGGCGTCCAGCGCCTCGAACAGCGGAGCCATGCCCTGCGCCACCGCATTGAGCCAGCTTTCACGGGTTTGGTGGGTCATCGTCCTTACTCCCTTCAAATCGCCTGTCCGGCGATGGCCATGCCATCGGCCGGAACACGGACGCCCAAGAACGCCGGCGGGAGAGGGGGGCAGCGGGATTCGATGGGGGTGGAGCGGCCGCAGCGCAGCGAGGCACGGCCCCGTCTAATCCCGTTGCGGGGGAGAGAAGGCCGGGACCGGCTTTCCCCCACAAGGCAGACGACGCGCCGGCGAACGCCGGCACCTTGGCTAGCGAGATCCGCTTGCGATCTCGCCCCCGCCATGTGGGTCGTCACCTTGGGCCAAGACCGCTTGCGGGCTTGGGGAGCGCAGCGAGTAGGGCCACGGTGCCGCGCAGCGGCAGGCGCAAATCCCAGCCTCCGAACGCCCAAGGCGAAGGAGCTTGAATTAATGTCTCCGTTTTGATACACCCAGCCTCATGAAGCCGGTAGAGTGGTTGGGAAGTAGCAAGGCCGATGTTCGCGCCTTCCCCGAAGATGCGCGAACAGATGCCGGTTGGCAGCTTGAGCTTGTCCAACGCGGCGACGATCCCGACGACTGGAAGCCCATGAAAACCGTGGGGCAAGGCGTTCGGGAAATTCGCATCCGGGAAGCGTCGGGCGCGTTCCGGGTGATCTATCTGGCGACGTTGGAAGACCGGGTTCTGGTGCTTCATGCGTTCCAGAAAAAGACGCAGGCAACGGCAAAGAAAGACCTCGAACTCGCGGCGCAAAGGTTGAAACGATGGAAGGCGGAGCAATGACATCGGAAATCTATGAGAACGTGTGGGACGCGCTCGCTGATACCGAGCAGGAGGCCGCGAACCTGAAACTGCGCTCGTCCTTGCTGTATGAAATCCGCAAGGTGGTGCAGGGCTGGAATGTCTCACAGGACGAAGCGGGCAAGCGGCTTGGGCTGACACGGCCCCGGACCAATGATCTGCTGCGCGGCAAGCTGGCCAAGTTCTCCCTGGATGCGCTCGTCAACATTGCAGCGTCGGCCCATCTGCACGTCGAGTTGACGCTGAAAGAAGCGGCCTGAGCGACGGGCAAAATGGCAGGCCATCGCCCGTTTCGCGATCTTGTGGCTGATCGCATGAAGGATTGGAGTCCAGAGCGCCGCGCCCAGTATGAGGCGCGCAAGGCGCAGTTCGAGGCCGAAATGGCGGCGACGGCCGAGCTGACCGGCCAAGCCGCGACGCGCGCGGCGATCGAGGAACTGGAAGCGGGGAAGGGGGCACGCTTCCCCAGCGTCGATGCGCTTATGACGGATTTGCATGATGGCGATTGATCGGCCGCGCAAAGGGGAAACGGCTGCGGAGTTTTTCAGGCGGCGTTCCAAAGGCTCCACATTGGATGGTCTTGACCGCATCTTGGCCAAGGTGCCCGATCGGCCTCCCGAACCCGGCGACGAATTGCCCGAAGGCTGGACGCCCGATCGGCTCCGGGACAACCGGCTATGAGGGCGATTTTCATCCGCCACGGCCAAAGCACCGGCAACGCCGGCGTGCCCTGCGATGATCTCGGCGCGATCGAGCTGACGGAGCTGGGCCAGGAACAGGCGCGCGAAGTCGCGGCGAGCTGGACGCAAGCGCCCGCGCTCATCGTCACGTCGCCCTATACGCGCACCCGGCAGACGGCCGCGCCGACGATCGCGCGCTTTCCCGGCGTGCCGGTCGAAGTGTGGCCGATCGAAGAGTTCACCTATCTGCAACCGGCGCGCTGGAACGGCACGCGCAGCGCGGAGCGGATGCCGCACCTCGAACGCTATTGGAGCGCGGCCGATCCTGATTATTGCGACGGGGAAGGGGCGGAGAGCTTCGCCACCCTGCTACGGCGCTGCGAGGCCGCGCTGGCGCGGCTCGCCGCCATGCCGGCTGCATCGCTGGTCTATGTGTTCGGGCATGGGCAGTTCATCCAGGCCGCGCGCGCGATCGTCGCTGACGCCCATCTGGACGAACGGGCCAAGATGCGGGCGTTCTGGCGCAAGGGCGAGCCGCCCGCGATCGCCAACGCGCAGCGGGTAGGATTTCATTGGGAAGGTGGCCGCTGGTCCTGTGCGCCGGCGCTGGCCGGCACGGCCTAAAACTGCGCGGAAAGCCGGGGCCACAAAGCCTGAAAATCTGCTTGCAGCGTCGCCCAGCTCGCGGAGTCCAGAAACTCGCCCTGGTCGTTATCTTCAAGCCGGTGATATTGCATGACGGCCGCCTCGGCTTCGGCCTGGTGCGCCGCAAGCCATGCCTCCATCTCGCGCACGATCTCATGCTGTTCCGGCCTCAACAGCTTCGGATTGACGTAGGTTCGCACAACGAAATTCGTCGGGGTGGGGTAAAAGACGGTGTGATTCCGCATACAATATTTGTTGAAGGTCACATGGCCGCCTGAATTGTCGATCTTTGGTTCGGCCTGGAAGCGACCGAGTAGCAGGCCGCCGGCGAACGGTATGGCGAGCGGCGATCCGTTCGCCTGCCCCCCGGTCGCGCGCACGGCCAAGGCCGGCAGGATATAGGTTGTCGCCAGTCGCCGCGCGATCGAGCGCACCGCCGCGTCATGTTGGCCCCTGTGCATTATCAGGACACGGATTCACGGTAGCGGTTTGATGAGCAGCGGCATGAGGCCGTTGGCGTCGAGATCGAGGTGATCGGACCAGACATAATCGCCGGTGAGATTGATGCGATCCCAACCCAACGGCGAGAGCCGGGACAGCATAGCTGGATCGATGGGGCTTCCTCGACGACGCATTTCGTCGACGGCGCGCCCCAGATAGCGACAGTTGAACAGGATAATCGCTGCGGTGACGAGGTTGAGCGCGGCCGCTCGGGTCTGCTGGTTCTCCAGGCCACGGTCGCGAAAACGGCCGAGCCGATGGAAGGCGACCGCCCGGGCAAGGCTGTTGCGGGCCTCGCCCTTGTTCAACTCGGCAGTGACGGTACGGCGCAGAGCCGGATCCTCGAACCAGCGGAGCGTGAACAGCGTGCGCTCGATCCGCCCGATCTCCCGCAGCGCCGCAGCGAGGCTGTTCTGCTGGCGGTAGGCGGACAGCTTCTTCAGGATCAACGATGGCGTGACGGTGCGGTGACGGATCGCGCCAATGACACGTTCAATATCGGGCCAGTGGCTGACGATCAGGTCCCGGTTGAGCCTGTGACCGAACAGTGGCGCAAGCCTGCCATAGCGCTTCGAGGGTTCGAAAGCGTAGAGGCGCCGGTCGGACAGGCGAGGAATGCGCGGCTCGAAATCGAGCCCGAGGAGATGCATCGTCGCGAATACGATGTCGGAAACGCCGCCTCCATCGACGTGCAGCGCGGTCAGATCGGCGTTGCTGTCATGGCCGAGGAGCCCATCGAGCGCATGGATGGCTTCTCCTGCCGTGCCGGCGATCACCGTCTGGTGCAGCGGCGCGTAGCGGTCGGTGATGGTGGTGTAGATCTTGACCACTGGGTCGCGACCATAATGGGCGTTGACCGCTCCGCCGGCTTCGCCCGGCCCGCCCAGGTAGAAGGCCTGGCCATCCGCGGAAGCCCGGTGTCCTTGCCCAAACCAGGCGGCGATCGGCTCGGCGTGGATGGCGTCGGTCAGACAGGCGAGCGCCGCCCGAAAGGTTTCCTCGCGCATGTGCCATGTCTGCATGCGCAGCAGCGCGCGGCGTGACCCTGCGCCGCATACCTCGGCCATGCGCGACAGCCCAAGATTGGTCGCTTCGGCAATCAGAGTGGCGAGGAAGGCCTGCTCATCGCCAGGCGGCAACCCGGTCGAGACGTGCCCGAAGTGCCGGGTGAAGCCGGTCCAGCGTTCGACTTGCGACAACACGTCGGTGATACGCGTGGCAGGCAGCATGTCGTAGCAGGCAAGCGTCAGGCGCCGTCCTTCGTCGTGCCTGGCATCATCGTCCTTCAGTTCCTTGGGAAATCGCAATCGCTCGCCAGCGAACAGGGCAGCATCGCGTCCGGCCAGATTGTGGGCGACGTCGCGCAAGGGGCTCTGTTGCAAAAATCGTGAAGCTTGAGCATGCTTGGCGGAGATTGGACGGACGGAACGATGACGGATTTCAAGTGGCGCCATTTCCAGGGTGATGTGATCCTGTGGGCGGTGCGCTGGTATTGTCGCTATCCGATCAGCTATCGCGACCTTGAGGAAATGCTGGCGGAACGCGGCATTTCGGTCGACCATACGACGATCTATCGCTGGGTCCAGTGCTACGCCCCGGAGATGGAGAAGCGGCTGCGCTGGTTCTGGCGGCGTGGCTTTGATCCGAGCTGGCGCCTGGATGAAACCTACGTCAAGGTGCGGGGCAAGTGGACCTACCTGTACCGGGCAGTCGACAAGCGGGGCGACACGATCGATTTCTACCTGTCGCCGACCCGCAGCGCCAAGGCAGCGAAGCGGTTCCTGGGCAAGGCCCTGCGAGGCCTGAAGCACTGGGAAAAGCCTGCCACGCTCAATACCGACAAAGCGCCGAGCTATGGTGCAGCGATCACCGAATTGAAGCGCGAAGGAAAGCTGGACCGGGAGACGGCCCACCGGCAGGTGAAGTATCTCAATAACGTGATCGAGGCCGATCACGGAAAGCTCAAGATACTGATCAAGCCGGTGCGCGGTTTCAAATCGATCCCCACGGCCTATGCCACGATCAAGGGATTCGAAGTCATGCGAGCCCTGCGCAAAGGACAGGCTCGCCCCTGGTGCCTGCAGCCCGGCATCAGGGGCGAGGTGCGCCTTGTGGAGAGAGCTTTTGGCATTGGGCCCTCGGCGCTGACGGAGGCCATGGGCATGCTCAACCACCATTTCGCAGCAGCCGCCTGATCGGCGCAGAGCGACAGCCTACCTCTGACTGCCGCCAATCTTTGCAACAGAGCCTGTTCGCCAATGGCTAAGCGGCGCCTCATCCATGCTGTCAACGAAGCGCTTCATGAAGAAATGGAGCGCGACGATCGTGTGATCCTCTATGGCGAGGATGTCAGGATCGGCTTGTTCGGCGATACACGCGGCCTCTTCGACAAGTTCGGGGGCAAGCGGGTGATCAACACGCCAATCTCCGAGGTTGTCATGACCGGTATGGCGGTTGGGATGGCAGCGGCCGGCTATCGCCCGATCTGCCACATGATGTATGGCAACTTCCTTTATACCGGCTTTGACTCCATCGCGAACCAGGCCGCCAAGCTTCGCTATATGACGGCGGGCCAGCTCAAGCTGCCGCTCGTTTACCTGGCATCTACAGGTGCCGGCCGCTCATCTGGCGCCCAGCATTCCGATGCACCCTATCCAGGCGTTATGAACCTTGGCGGCATCAAGGTCGTGATCCCCAGCACGCCAGCCGACGCCAAGGGTTTGATGAAGGCCAGCATCCGTGAGGATAATCCGGTCCTCTTCCTGCTGCCCACCCGCCGCGGCGGCGAGCAAGGAGAAGTGCCCGATGGCGATCATGTCGTGCCGCTCGGCAAGGGATCGGTGAAGCGCGAGGGTCGCGATGTCACGGTGGTCGCGATCGGTGTGATGGTGCGTCATGCAATGCGCGCAGCGGCGACATTGTCCGAAGAGGGGATCGAGGTCGAAGTTGTCGATCCGATGACGCTCTTCCCGCTCGATAAGGAGCTGATCCTGGCCTCGGTTCGCAAGACCGGGCGCCTAGTAATCCTCGATGAGGCGCGTGCTACATGCAGCGCCGCAAGTGAAATTGCCGCTATCGTCGCCGAACAGGGTTTTGCTTCGTTGCGTGGTCCCGTGCGCCGGGTCACCGTGCAGGATGTGGCGATCCCGTTCGCGCCCCATCTCGAAAATGCGGTGATCCCTGATGAGGCTATGGTTGAGGCTGCGATCCGCGCGGCTGTACGCGATGGAGACGTTGCATGAAGATGTCGCTTAAGTTGCCGATGTTTGGCATGAACATGGAAGAAGGCACGATCGCTCGCTGGCACGTACAGCTGGGCGCAGACTTTGCTCTCGGTGACATCCTTTATGAGGTGGAAACCGAAAAGGTGACGTCCGAGGTGGAAGCCCCGTGCGATGGAACTCTCATTGAAATATTGGTTTCTGAAGGTGATGATGCTGCTGTTGGAGCGGCAGTCTGCCGAATAGAAACGAAATAATTGTCCTGACACCGGAGTGAAGTGGGCAGGAGACACGGATAGTTTTTCAACGCGACCGAAGAAAAAATGTTTAAGAGCGCGAAACGATACTTCGGTCATATCTAGGGAGGGATGGTTATGATTGTCAGACCAGAAAGCACAACGAAACGGCACGGCATTAACTTATACGCATCGGGCGTCGCGCTTCTTTGCTTCTGTTCGCCCGCATTCGCCCAGAGCGAGGCTCCGGCGGAGCAGCCTGCTGCCCAATCCGCAGCCGCCGAAGCGCCGCAGAGTGAAAGTCTGGGTGCCGGCGAGATCATCGTCACCGCCAGCAAGCGCGCTGAATCGATCAACAAGGTCGGCCTCACGATTGCGGCGGTCAGTGGCGATCAGCTCGTCAAGCAGGGTATCAGCAGCGTCCAGGATTTGACCAAGGCCGTCCCGGGTCTGACCTATGCGCGGTCGGCATTCGGCACCCCGGTGTTCACGCTGCGTGGCGTCGGCTATTTCGATACCGCTCTGGCGGCATCGCCTGCGGTTAGCGTTTATGTCGACCAGGCGCCTCTCAGCTTCTCCGCGCTGCCCGGCATCGGGGTCGGTTTGGACATGGAGCGTGTTGAGGTACTGAAAGGTCCGCAGGGCATTCTGTTCGGCCAGAATTCCACCGGCGGCGCGATCAACTACATCGCCAACAAGCCGACCGACACTCTGACGAGCGGGTTCAGCCTTGGCTATGGACGATTTAGCACGGTTGAAGGCGAAGCTTTCATCAGTGGACCTGTGACCGACACGCTCAATATACGGCTCGCTGGCCGCAGCACTTATGCGGGATCGTGGCAGAAAAATTACTTCTCTCGTCCAGGTGACGAGTTCGGGAAGCGGCGGGAATTCGCTGGCCGTATCACTCTAGACTGGAAGCCCACCGATAGACTCAGTTTCATGGCCAGCCTGAGTGGTTGGCATGACGGCAGCGAGCCGCAGATCGGGCAGTACATCTTCCTGCGTCCTGCCACGGCGGGGCAGGAGCAATTTTTGAGCCCTCAGCTTTATAATTTCGAAACGGGTACATTGGTGACGCCATATGCGCCGCGCAAGGCGCGCGCCGCCGATTGGTCCGCGGATGCTGAACCTTTCCGTGACGACAGAATGTATAATGCCGCGCTGCGTACCGACTATGACGTGACCGATAATCTGACCCTGACCTCGATCACTTCTTATTCGGACTATAAGCGTAATAGCCGGGCGGCGGATGACGGCACTGCGGTGCAAGACTATGATTATGTCGCCAACGACGGATATATTCGTGACTTCAACCAGGAATTGCGCCTGTCGAACGACGCCGCATCGCGCATGCGGGTCACCGTCGGTGCTAATTATCAGCACAGCAAAGTCTATGAGCTAAGCAAGCTTTCCGATGGAGATAGCATCATCTCGAATTTCTCTCAGATAGACGGGACGAGCACTTTGCTGCCGGTGCCATTTTCCAGAGCATCGGATTTCAGCCGGCAGACGATCGAAAATTATGCGTTCTTTGGAAACGTCGATTTCGATGTGACAGACACCATCACGGTGAAGGGTGGCCTTCGCTATACGAACAGCAAGCGCCATTTCGTCGGCTGTACCTTTGATAATAATTTCGACCCGATACATGGCGACGACGCCCAGCGCAGGCTGTTCGACATTATCCACACGTTCGCCAGATCCCTGGTGGGCCTGGGAGCATCGACCCCCCTGCAGCCGGGTGACTGCACCAGTGCGATCGACCCGCTGACGGATGCCAACGGCAATCCACTTATCGGTGTAGAGAATGGGCAACGGCCGGATGCCTTTGAGAGCATCCTCGGCGATACCAACCTCAATGAGGATAATCTGTCCTGGAAGGTTGGCGTCGACTTCAAGCCGGTGGCTGGTTCGCTATTTTACGCGAACGTGACCAAGGGCTATAAGGCAGGCAGCTTCCCAACGATTACGGCGGCGTTTGTCAGTCAATATCGTCCGGTCGTTCAGGAATCGGTCATTGCCTACGAAGCGGGTTTCAAGCAGGAGCTGTTCGACCGCTCGGTGCTGCTCACCGGTGCTGGCTTCTACTATGACTACCGCAACAAGCAGCTGAGGGGCTTCTTCGATCAGCCGCCTTTCGGCATCGTGTTCGCACTCGACAACGTGCCTAAGTCCACCGTCAAGGGCGGTGAGCTGGCCATCGTATGGCGGCCGGTCGATGGCCTCAACCTCAGTGGCGCGGTGACCTATGTCGACACGAAGATCAAAAAATACTCCGGTCTGAATTCCGACGGGGTATTTACTGACTTTGCCGGCGACCGGGTGCCATTCGCTCCGAAATGGAATGCGAGTGCAAACGCCGACTATACCGTTCCGCTTGGCGCCAGCCTGGCAGTGAATTTGGGTGCCAGCCTGACCTATAACAGCAGCACGCAGGCTGCGATCGGTCATGATGCGGTGACGAAGGCGGTAACCTACATCAAGCCGTTTACCACCGTTGATGCTCGCATTGCACTTCAGGATGCGGACAATGCATGGCAGGTCCAGTTCTGGGTGAAGAATCTGACCAACGAATATTACTGGAACAACGTAGCGTTCCTGTCCGATACGGCGGTTCGGTATGCGGCCATGCCACGCACCTACGGAGTAAAGACCAGCTTCCGTTTCTAAAGCTGATCGGAGGATCTTGGGTTGGTCTGTCGAGATTGGCCTGGGATCTCCCCTCCTCTGCCGGCATGAAGCCGGTGGTGCATTGAATGGATACGGCCGGAGCATCCGATTTTTCGGACGCTCCGGCCGTAATCCTTTAAGTTCAGCATTTTTTGGATCAGAATGGGATCATGGCTGAGGCAGCGGATGACCTGGATGTCGTGATAGATGCCGCGGCGCTATGGCTTGCGGCGGGCCGTCATGTCGCGCTTGCCACAGTGATCGAGACCTGGGGGTCGGCGCCTCGGCGGGCGGGATCCCATCTGGTGATCCGCGACGACGGAATTTTCGAAGGCTCCGTCAGCGGCGGTTGTGTCGAAGGCGACGTCATCGTTCAGGCTCTCGAATTGATTGCGGCAGGGGGCGGCTTTCGTCGCCTGGATTATGGCGTGGCTGACGCGCAGGCCTGGGAGGTGGGACTTGCTTGCGGCGGCCGAATCTCCATCCTGTTACAGACCGTCGATGGGGCACATTTTCCGCCTGCGCTGATCGAGCGTATCGTTGATGCACGGGCGCAGGGTTTGCCGCTGGGTCTGGCGACGGATCTGACAAGCGGTGCGACCCGCGAGAATGCGGCCCCTCTGAAGGAATGGTTCTTCAATCTCTATCCTCCGCGCCGTCGTCTCGCGATCGTGGGGGCGGTTCATATCGCCCAGCTGCTCGTCCCGATGGCGCGCCTTGCGGGCTATGAGACAACCGTTATCGATCCGCGCGGCATGTTCGCGGCGGCTGCCCGATTTGATCAACCTGTAGACGAGAATTGGCCCGACGAAGCGCTTGATCGTTGGCGCCCGGACGGCGGCTCCGCGGTAGTCAGTTTGACGCATGATCCAAAGCTTGATGATCCGGCGCTGGCGCGCGCTCTGAACTCGCCGGCCTTCTATATCGGCGCATTGGGATCACGAAAAACACATGCTGCCCGGCTCGAGCGGCTCGGCGCCGCCGGCTTCACGGATAAGGAGCTCGCCCGCATCCATGGGCCGGCAGGGCTCCCAATCGGTGCGGCGGGACCAGCCGAGATCGCCGTTTCCATCCTGGCCGAGATGACGACAGTCTTGCGGAGCTCGAAGTGAGGTTTGGACGGGTATCGCTGGAAGAGGCCGAGGGTGCGATCCTGGCCCATAGCCTCTCGATTCCGGGACGCCGCTTGCCAAAAGGGCGCGTGCTCGATTGCGATGATCTGGCGGCGGTCCGGCATGCGGGATTGGAAGCGCTCACCGTTGCTCGGCTCGATACGGACGATATTGGTGAAAATGATGTCGCGATGGCGATTGCGCAGAGGCTGGCCGGAGATCATGTCCGCGCCGAACCTCCCGTCCATGGGCGGGCTGATCTGATCGCCGAGACGAACGGCCTTCTCGTTTATGCACCCGACGGCATAGGCAAGCTCAATCGGGCAACGGAGGCGATCACATTCGCCGCCGTCGCGCCGATGACGCCGGTGCGCGCGGGCGACGTGGTAGGCACCGTCAAGATAATTCCCTATGCGGTGCCCCGAGCCGAACTTGTCTCAGCGGGGCAAGTCGCGGATGGTTGCAAGGTCCGTATAGCTGCATTCGGGCCCCTCTCGGTCAATCTCGTGCAAACCAGTCTAGGCAGCGTAAGCCTCAAGCTTCTCGCCAAGACCGAAACCGTTATAAGGCAGCGAGTCGAGAGGCTTGGCGGACATTTGAATCATGTGTGGATCTGCGATCATGATGAAGCGGCTCTAACCAATTTGCTCGCGGACTCTTCGGAGGCGGATCTTGTGCTGATCATGGCGGCATCGGCGACGGCCGACCGCGAAGATGTGGTCCCCGCGGCCATTCGACAAGCGGGCGGGCGCGTGGAGCGGGTGGGAATGCCGGTCGATCCCGGCAATCTCCTGTGCCTCGGTTGGTTGCGCAGGCGGGCTGTCATTGGGTTGCCGGGTTGTGCACGTAGCCCCCTGCGTAATGGAGTTGATCTGATATTGGAGCGGCTCTTCGCTGGGTTCGGCGTGGATAGCGATGTGATCGCCGGCATGGGAGTCGGCGGTCTGCTCGGGGATGGAGGCGGACGACTCGATGCGCGCGCCCTCTAGCTGTAGAAAAACAACACTTACTTGGTTGGGATTATTGGATGTTGACCTACGACTATGATCTGTTCGTCATTGGGGCGGGCTCGGGCGGAGTGCGCGCGGCGCGGGTTTCGGCAGCCTATGGCGCGCGGGTGGCGGTCGCCGAGGAGCATCGGGTGGGCGGCACCTGCGTGATCCGGGGCTGCGTGCCCAAGAAGCTGCTCGTCTATGGCTCGCATTTCGCCGAGGATCTGCAGGATGCACGGCGCTTTGGCTGGAAGGTGCCCGATTGCGAATTTGACTGGTCGGCGCTGCGCGACAATGTGCTCGCCGAGGTCTCGCGGCTCGAAGGTCTCTACACCGAGACGCTCGGCAACAATAAGGTCGAGATCATCCGCGAGCGGGCGACCGTCGCCGGGCCGCATGAGGTGCTGCTCGGCTCGGGCCAGACGATCACCGCCGGCAAAATCCTGATCGCAACCGGCGCTTGGCCGATCGTACCCCATTTTCCGGGGGCCGAGCATGGCATCACCTCGAATGAAGTGTTCCATCTCGATACCTTCCCCAAGCGCGTGGTGATCGCAGGGGCGGGCTATATCGCCAATGAATTTGCCGGCATCTTCCACCAGTTTGGTGCGCATGTGACGCTGGTCAACCGCACCGACGTGATCCTGCGCGGCTATGACGAGCAGATCCGCGACCGGCTGCTCCAGATCTCGATGACCAAGGGGATCGAGTTCAAATTCCACGTCGCCTTCGAGAAGGTCGACAAGCAACCGGACGGCTCGCTGCTGGTGCACATGACCGGCCATGAGCCGATCCCGGCCGACATGCTGCTATTCGCCACCGGCCGACGCCCGCATACCGAAAATCTCGGGCTGGAGACGGCCGACGTCGCACTCGACGCCAAGGGCGCGATCAAGGTGGACGACGACAACCGCTCGAGCTGCGCCAGCATCTATGCGGTGGGCGACGTCACCAACCGGGTGCAGCTGACGCCGGTCGCGATCCGCGAGGGCCAGGCCTTTGCCGACACTGTGTTCGGCAATAATCCCCGCCGGGTCGATTATGGCTGCATCCCGTCCGCCGTATTCAGCCATCCGCCGATGGCGGGCGTGGGCATGACCGAGGCCGAGGCGCGCAACAAGCTCGGTGAGGTCAAGGTCTACACCTCCGACTTCCGGGCGATGAAGAATGTGCTCGCCGACCGCCACGAGCGCGCGCTCTACAAGCTGGTCGTCCATCCTGAGACCGACGTGGTGGTCGGCATCCACATGATCGGCCCCGACGCGCCTGAAATCCTGCAGGCCGCCGCGATCGCGGTGAAGGCGAGGCTCACCAAGGCCCAGTTCGACGATACCGTAGCACTGCATCCCTCTATGGCCGAGGAACTGGTGCTGATGCGGTAGGGCTTGGGTTGCCAGCTACCGACGTATGCGCCTGGGCGCTGCGTCGGTCATGCGCTTGGCCTGCCGTTCGCCTGAACGCGACCGGCAGGCCGTTAGCTGGTCATTGCGACCGAATAACAGGGTCGGCAATTCAACTATTGACGATAGCGGCGCATTTCGAGGCGAGCGATCGCGCGGTTGTGAACCTCATCCGGCCCATCCACCAGGCGCATTGTGCGGAGATGTGCATAGGCGCGCGCAAGGCCGAAGTCGTCGGCGACGCCCGCGCCGCCATGCGCCTGGATCGCATCGTCGGCGATCTTCAACGCCATATGCGGCCCCGCCACCTTGATCATCGCGATTTCCGCTTGTGCTGCCTTGGCCCCAAGCTTGTCCATCACGTCGGCGGCCTTGAGGCATAGGAGGCGGGTCATTTCAAGTGACGTCCGTGCTTCGGCGATCCGCTGCTCCCAGATGGAATGCTCTGCTAGGCGTTTCCCAAAGGCAGTGCGCGAAAGGAGCCGCTCCACCATTTTCTTCAAGATTTCCTCGGCCAAGCCAATCGTGCGCATACAGTGATGGATTCGGCCTGGCCCCAATCGCCCCTGAGCAATTTCAAAGCCGCGCCCCTCGCCGAGCAGCATATTCTCGACCGGAACGCGAACATCCTTCAGCTCGACTTCGCCATGACCATGAGGCGCATCGTCATAGCCAAACACAGGAAGCATTCGCAGAACCTTAACCCCCGGCGTGTCGAGCGGCAGGAGGATCATGCTCTGCTGAGCATGGCGCGGGGCATCAGGATCGGTCTTTCCCATGAGAATGCCGACCGAGCATCGAGGATCGCCTATGCCCGAAGACCACCATTTGCGGCCGTTGATCACATAATGGTCGCCGTCACAAACGATGGAGGTTTCGATATTGGTGGCGTCAGAGGATGCGACTCGCGGCTCGGTCATCAGAAAGACCGAGCGAATCTTCCCCTCCATCAGCGGCCGGAGCCAGCGCTCCTTATGCTCGCGAGTTCCATAGCGGTGCAGGACCTCCATGTTGCCGGTATCGGGCGCGGAGCAGTTGAACACCTCGGACGCCCATTCGATGCGGCCCATCTCTTCCGCGCAGGAGGCATATTCCAGATTGGTAAGGCCCGGAGCGACGAACTCGAAGCTGCTGTCGACGGGATTGTGGCCGGCCAGCGGCGGCATGAAAAGATTCCATATGCCGTCCGCTTTCGCGCGCTCCTTCAATTCCTCGATTATCGGCAGAGTCTTCCACCGCTCTCCACTAGCCTGCTGCGCGGCATAGGTCTCATCATGGGGCCGAACCACATCGTTCATGAAATTACGGACCCGATCACGCCACATGGTTTCCGCGGGCGACATCGTGAAATTCATATTGCAGTCCTTATCTGGCCCATGGGCATGATGACCACATGGTAATTATCATTAACCCCTGCATGATCCAAGCGATTCGATAAAAGGAGGGCATGCGCCATCTGCGTAGGCTTTTTCACTTCGAGTCGGAGATTGCAGGCCGCGAACGCTGTAAAGGAAGCCATTGTAGAACATAGAGTATGAACCAGCGCCTTTCGCCCCGGCTGGACAAGAGGGCATTTCGTCCTCTCGCAAAGCAGGCTTGTAACCATGTGGTAAGTATGCTCTGATCTTTCAGGCTGGTGCCAGGCACATGGGGCCACTGGCGATGTGGTCAAGGCTGAAGCGAAGTCAATTCGCGCAGTTGAGCATTTTCGGAGGATGAAGAATGGCTAACAGACTCGCAGGCAAGGTTGCGCTCATCACGGGTGGAGCGAGCGGGCTCGGCGCCGCTCAGGCGAAGCGTTTCGCGGAAGAAGGCGCCAAGGTCGTAATCGGCGACCTCAATGAAGAGATGGCCAAGGGCGTCGTAGCCGAAATCAGGGCTGCTGGTGGCGATGCGCTCTTCATTCGGTTGGATGTTACCGATGCGGCGAGCTGGAATAATGCGATTGCCGCTGCCGTCGAGGCTTTTGGCGGGCTTACGACTCTATCCAACACTGCCGGTATCATTCATCCTGGCGGCTTCGAGGAGGAGAGCATTGAAGGCTGGAACAAGATGGTGGCGGTCAATCAGACTGCTATCTTCCTCGGAATCAAGGCGGCAATCCCCGAGCTGGTGAAGTCGGGCAATGGCTCGATCATCAACATCAGTTCGTTGATCGGCATGTTTCCCACCGCCGGCAATGCCAGCTACTGTGCCACCAAAGCGGCCGTGCGCATCATGAGCAAGGCGGCGGCGCTGGAGTTTGTGGACCGCGGCGTTCGGGTGAATACGATCGTGCCCGGCGGAATGAACACGCCGATCACGGCGAATGTCCCCCCTGACGTGCTGAAGCAGCAGACAAGCCAGATCCCCATGGGAAAGCTCGGTGACCCGATCGACATTGCCAACGGCGCGCTTTTTCTGGCCTCTGACGAGGCGAAATATATTACTGGCGTGGATCTGCCGATTGACGGAGGCTGGTCCGTGGGTGTTTGAACTCATTGATATTATTTGTGAAAACACAGCATTAGAAAGTGAAAGCGCGCGGCTGCGTGCCGCGCGCAAAGGGGCAGCATTAGCGGGCCAGGGGACTTGGACATTTAGTCTCACTTTTCGGTCCGGTTCCTCAGAATCCAGCTTGACTACCAACTGGTAATTGTGCTTGGATCAAGGTCCGGTGATCGGCCCAGTTGTTGTGCATCGGAAAAAAGAACCCTCAGCGACGCGGGTCTGAATTGCGCGCTCAAGCTATTTAGGAGGCACAGGATGAGCAACAGAATGGCAGGAAAGTCGCGCTCGTAACGGGCGCGGCGAGCGGCCTGGGTGCAGCGCAGGCTCGGCTTTTTGCCAAGGAGGGCGCCAAGGTCGTCGTCGCCGATCTGAATGTCGAAATGGGCAACAAGGTCGTGGCCGAGATTCAGGAAAGCGGGGGCGAGGCCCTATCGTGCGGCTGGATATCACCGATGCTGCGAGCTGGGCGGGGGCTGTCGAGGCGGCGGTTGGGGCCTTTGGGAAGCTCACGACGCTTTACAACACCGCGGGCATCATCCACGGCGCGATGATCCAGGACGAGACGCTCGAAGGCTGGAGCAAGATGATCGCGGTCAACCAGACTGCGCTTTTCCTGGGCCTGAAGATGGTTGCGCCGGAAATTGCGAAGTCGGGAAATGGTGCGATCCTAAACATCAGTTCGCTCGTCAGCGTCATCTGTGAGCCTGGCTTGATCAGCTATGCGGCGACCAAGTCTGCGGTACGCGCGATGACCAAGGTGGCTGCGCTGGAATATGTCGGGCAAGGGGTGCGGGTGAACACCATCGTTCCTGGTGGCATGAAGACGCCGATGCAGGCGAACGTCACGCCCGAGCAGGTTGAATGGTACAAAGCGCAGATCCCGATGGGCGATCTTGGCGAGCCGAACGATATCGCTTATGGGGCGCTATATCTTCTGTCAGACGAAGCTAAATATGTTACTGGAACGGAACTGTTCATCGATGGCGGCTGGTCTTCTGCGGCCTAAATCCTTGATGCCCTCGATCCTGCTAAGATTACGGGATTATATTCAACTAGGAGATACAAAATGAGTGATCTAGACAGACTTGCAAGCCGGGCCGCGATTCAGGACCTCTACTCTGACAAGCTCATTGCCGTAGACAAGCGCCAAGAGGGCCGTCTCGCTTCTATTTGGTGGGATGATGCAGAGTGGACCATTGAGGGAATCGGCACCTACAAGGGCCCGGAAGGCGCCCTCGATTTGGCCAATAACGTACTCTGGCCAATGTTTCACGAATGTATTCATTATGGAACCAATCTGCGCTTGGAATTTGTGAGCGCGGACAAGGTAAATGGTATTGGCGACGTCCTTCTCCTTGGAAATCTCGTCGAAGGTAATCAGTCGATTCTTATCGCTGCGGTCTTCACGGATGAGTATGAGCGCCGTGACGGGGTGTGGAAGTTCTCTAAGCGCAACGCATGCACGAACTATTTCACCCCGCTGGCCGGCATTCATTTCGCACCGCCCGGCATTCATTTCGCACCGTCCGGCGCATAATCTTATATATACAAGTGATTAGTTGGGCATTCACATGACGCTTGTCGTGTGGATGCCCAATTTTATATGGATGGAGAACTCAAACACAACGCGACTCGCGATTGGAGATGAGTCACGCCGGGGCACCTGGCGCCGAATGGTGGCCCCCCATTCAGCATTGCCGATCGGGCTTGCAATTTCGCCCGCCTGGTCCGTTAGAAGCATGAGCGCCGCCCATCGAAAGATGTTTCGGGATGGCCCCATTTGCCTTCTCGTGCTTGCCGATGCGGAGATCAGGCGCGGTTGACATGTGACCATTTGGTAATCTATCCTTTCCTTGTATCGAGGTGCGACGTGATCTCGCTTCGGTAAAAGAAGGGCGGAGCATTGACTTCGACGCAGGAGAGACGGTCGGCGGCTTTGGGTCGTTCGACCGGTGGAGGGCATTCTTGAAGCAATCGGCAGAGCGATCGCGGTTATCTCGCCGCGCTTTCATCCAGGCCGGCGGCGCGGGGCTGGCGGTTTCCACCCTGGGTGCTGCGGCATCTGCTCCGGCTGTTGCCGCGGTGGGCCGGCAGTGGACCCAAATCGCGGATATAGTCGTGGTCGGCAGCGGCGCGGCCGCCTCGGTTGCCGCACTTGCGGCTGCCAAGGACGGCGCGAAGGTCCTCATGCTGGAAAAAGCGCCGGTATATGGCGGTACGTCCGCGAAATCCGGTGGGGCTTTCTGGGTGCCCAATAATTTCAGGCTGAAGGAGCGGGGGATCGAGGATCCAAAGGCTTCGCTCCTGGCTTATTGCGCTGCCTATTCATATCCGCATCTTTTCGACAGCAATTCACCGACGCTCGGCCTGGGTGAGGATGTCTACAAACTGCTTGAGGCGTTTTACGACAACGCGTCGCCGATGACGGACATGTTGCGGGAAATCAAGGCAGCCGAGATAGGCCGCTTTCATGTCCTTCCCGACGGCCAGGGAACCGATCTGCCTGACTATGGCGTGCTCGACGGCAACAATAAGGTGCCTCGCGGACGGTGCCTCGGACCCATCAAGCCTGATGGGTCGCCAGGATTCGGCGCGGAGTTGATGCGCCAGATCAAGGCGCGCATCGACGCTTATGGCATTCCCCTGCTCACCAGCCACCAGGTTGTCCGCCTGGTTACCGACGGGGATGGCGCGGTGCTCGGCGTCGAGGCGCTGAACGACGGGAAGGAGGTTTCCTTTGGCGCGCGCAAAGGCGTGATCTTCGCAACGGGCGGGTTCACCTATAATCGCGAAATGCTCAATCTCCATCAGACAGGGCCGGTCTATGGCGGTTGCGGGGTGCCGACCAATACTGGCGACTTTGTATCGATTGCCGGGGCTGTTGGAGCGAAGCTTGGCAATATGGGAAGCGCCTGGCGCGCCGAGATCGTGCTGGAAGAGGCGCTGGAATATGTAAGCGTGCCAAGCGACGTATGGATTCCGCCGGGCGACAGCATGTTCATTGTCAATCGCTATGGGAATCGTGTCTTCAACGAGAAGCGCAATTACCATGACCGTGCGCGCGTACATCAACATTATGATCCCAACGGCTCTGTTGCAAAGATTGGCGGCAGTCAGAGGTAGGCTGTCGCTCTGCGCCGATCAGGCGGCTGCTGCGAAATGGTGGTTGAGCATGCCCATGGCCTCCGTCAGCGCCGAGGGCCCAATGCCAAAAGCTCTCTCCACAAGGCGCACCTCGCCCCTGATGCCGGGCTGCAGGCACCAGGGGCGAGCCTGTCCTTTGCGCAGGGCTCGCATGACTTCGAATCCCTTGATCGTGGCATAGGCCGTGGGGATCGATTTGAAACCGCGCACCGGCTTGATCAGTATCTTGAGCTTTCCGTGATCGGCCTCGATCACGTTATTGAGATACTTCACCTGCCGGTGGGCCGTCTCCCGGTCCAGCTTTCCTTCGCGCTTCAATTCGGTGATCGCTGCACCATAGCTCGGCGCTTTGTCGGTATTGAGCGTGGCAGGCTTTTCCCAGTGCTTCAGGCCTCGCAGGGCCTTGCCCAGGAACCGCTTCGCTGCCTTGGCGCTGCGGGTCGGCGACAGGTAGAAATCGATCGTGTCGCCCCGCTTGTCGACTGCCCGGTACAGGTAGGTCCACTTGCCCCGCACCTTGACGTAGGTTTCATCCAGGCGCCAGCTCGGATCAAAGCCACGCCGCCAGAACCAGCGCAGCCGCTTCTCCATCTCCGGGGCGTAGCACTGGACCCAGCGATAGATCGTCGTATGGTCGACCGAAATGCCGCGTTCCGCCAGCATTTCCTCAAGGTCGCGATAGCTGATCGGATAGCGACAATACCAGCGCACCGCCCACAGGATCACATCACCCTGGAAATGGCGCCACTTGAAATCCGTCATCGTTCCGTCCGTCCAATCTCCGCCAAGCATGCTCAAGCTTCACGATTTTTGCAACAGAGCCATTTCAGCGGCGCACGGCTGCCGTTTTCGCCCAAATGGCAATCGAGCCTGAGCGCGGACTACAGCCTGCCGCTGGGTGGCGTGAACCTAACCATGGGCACGACGATCTCCTCACAAAGCAAATCGCTGGGCGTTCTGGCCATCACCAACGCGGACAAGGATCTCTACGAGGTGAATGGCCGCACGCTCGTTTCCGCGCGGCTTGGCGTGGAAGCGCCTGATGGCCGCTGGGCGGTCTTCGGCTGGGGTCGCAATATCTTCAACAAGTATTACTGGACAAACACGATCCAGACTTACGATACCGTTGTTCGCTACGCTGGTCGACCCGCCGAATATGGCTTGACCGTGCGCTTCAAGTTCCAGTAATGAAACCGGAACGCCGATAAGAAACTGTTGGAGGGATAGATGTCTGATTTGAGCGGCAAGACGATAATCGTGACGGGTGGTGGCAGCGGCATCGGGCGCGCCACCGTGGAATTGCTGGTGGCCAGTGGTGCCAACGTCGCGGTGGCGGACATCAACGACGAGGCCGGTGAGGCGGTCGTCGCTGCGTCTGGCGGGAAGGCCGCCTATTTCCGGTGCGACATCGCACAGGAAGAGGACGTGAAGGCACTTGTCGCGCAGACTCTGGCGGCGTTCGGCGGGCTTGACGGCGCGTTCAACAATGCGGCGATCCCGCAGGCCGGACTGCCGCTTGCCGAAGTGTCGCTCGAACGGTTTCGGCAGAGCATGGATATCAATGTAACCGGCACGTTCCTGTGCATGAAGTACCAGATCCTTGCGATGATCGAGCGCGGGACGAAGGGATCGATCGTCAACACCGCATCCGTCGCTGGCGTGGTCGGCGTGCCGATGCACGGCGAATATGTCGGCGCGAAGCATGCGGTGGTCGGGCTGACCCGCGTGGCGGCGGCAGACTATGGCAAGCACGGCATTCGCGTGAACGCGCTTGTGCCCGGCGCGGTGCGCACGCCTATGCTGCAGCGCGCGATGGACAATGATGCGGGCCTTGAGCCCTATCTGAACTCGATCCACCCGATCGGCCGTTTCAGCGAACCGCACGAGCAGGCCCAGGCCGCCGTATGGTTGCTGTCCGACGCGGCTTCGTTCGTCACCGGCTCCTGCCTTGCAGCAGACGGCGGCTTTACCGCGATCTGATCATTTTACGGAGCAGCCTCCATGCACAGCATCAAGATACTCGCGACGATCCCGCGCCGGAAGGACATTTCGGAACAGCAGTTCCACGATCACTGGCGCCATCCGCACGGCACACTCAGCAAGAAGATCGCGTGCCTGCGCGGCTATGTGCAATCGCACCGGATCGTCTCTCCGCTGCTGCCTGATACACAGCTGGCCTACGACGGCATTACCGAGCTGTGGTATGACAGTCTCGACGATGCGCTCAACATGGGCAAAGATCCCGCGCATCGCAAATACAACATCCCCGACGAACCGCTGTTCGTCGACATGGACGGACTGAAGTTCACCTTCTTCGAGGAGGACATTATCCGCTCGCGACCGGCGGTGGACGATCCCGATGATGCGGCCGTGCAGTGGTCGCCCACCGAATGGTCGGTAAGCGTCAAGATCCTGCAACTGGTCAAGGCGGATGGCAATCCGGCCTGGGCAGGCGATCAGGACAAGGCGCTGGGCGATCGCATCGGCGCGTTTCGGCATGTCCGCTCGTTCGCGATAGACGCGGTGCACAAGGGCACCTCGCCGTTCATCGGCGCGCGCGAACTGTGGTGGCCGACGCTATCCGATTTCGAACGCGGCGTGGCGGGTGATCGCGCGGCGTTCGATGCGCTCCTGGCACAGGCCGGCCAGCATTACACGATGCTGGCATCGGCCGAGCGGGTGATCTGATGCCGGCCCCCGCGCTCGACGAGGAGCCCGTGCTGCCCCCCGGCTTCGAGGATCTTCTCGAATTCGTGCCGCACTGGATCGGCGAGACGGCGCAGGAACGATGGGATATCCGGGCGCGCGCGACTATGGCGGAGATAACCCGCTTCTACGATGTGCTGCTCTCCCGTTCGGAAGCCATCCTCGACCATGTCGAGACCTTTCCGCTCGACGCGATGCCGGCGCCGACGCTGCGCCTGTTCAGGCTACAGCTGGCGCTGGCTCACGCGGCGATGTCCGTAGAATTGCACAAGCAGCCGCGCGCGCACAATTCGCCCTATCCGCACCAGGTCCGCATCCTGCGGACGGCAGAGCCAACGCTGTAAAGGAGTTCGTCGCATGAACGAGATGACCGAGCTTGCCAGCATCGGCTCTGTTGCAAAGATTGGCGGCAGTCAGAGGTAGGCTGTCGCTCTGCGCCGATCAGGCGGCTGCTGCGAAATGGTGGTTGAGCATGCCCATGGCCTCCGTCAGCGCCGAGGGCCCAATGCCAAAAGCTCTCTCCACAAGGCGCACCTCGCCCCTGATGCCGGGCTGCAGGCACCAGGGGCGAGCCTGTCCTTTGCGCAGGGCTCGCATGACTTCGAATCCCTTGATCGTGGCATAGGCCGTGGGGATCGATTTGAAACCGCGCACCGGCTTGATCAGTATCTTGAGCTTTCCGTGATCGGCCTCGATCACGTTATTGAGATACTTCACCTGCCGGTGGGCCGTCTCCCGGTCCAGCTTTCCTTCGCGCTTCAATTCGGTGATCGCTGCACCATAGCTCGGCGCTTTGTCGGTATTGAGCGTGGCAGGCTTTTCCCAGTGCTTCAGGCCTCGCAGGGCCTTGCCCAGGAACCGCTTCGCTGCCTTGGCGCTGCGGGTCGGCGACAGGTAGAAATCGATCGTGTCGCCCCGCTTGTCGACTGCCCGGTACAGGTAGGTCCACTTGCCCCGCACCTTGACGTAGGTTTCATCCAGGCGCCAGCTCGGATCAAAGCCACGCCGCCAGAACCAGCGCAGCCGCTTCTCCATCTCCGGGGCGTAGCACTGGACCCAGCGATAGATCGTCGTATGGTCGACCGAAATGCCGCGTTCCGCCAGCATTTCCTCAAGGTCGCGATAGCTGATCGGATAGCGACAATACCAGCGCACCGCCCACAGGATCACATCACCCTGGAAATGGCGCCACTTGAAATCCGTCATCGTTCCGTCCGTCCAATCTCCGCCAAGCATGCTCAAGCTTCACGATTTTTGCAACAGAGCCCGCTACTCGATCGGCGTTGGCGTCACAGGATTCGAGCTCGATTTCTGGGGCCGGGTGCGCAACCTTTCTGACGCAGCGCGCTCGCAATATCTAGCAACCGTGCAGGCTGAACGGGCGTTCCGCCTCGCGTTGATCCGGGATGTGGCCTCGACCTATTTTGCTTCCCGGGAAGCCGACGAGCGGATCGCCCTTGCCGAAGCTACGGTACGCAGCCGGCAGGAAGGCCTCCGCATAGCCGAGCGTCGCCTTGAAGCCGGGGTGACTTCAGCTCTTGATTTTCGACAGGCGGAGTCGCTACTGACTCAAGCCGAAACGGAGTTGGCCAGCCTGCGCTTGGCCGAGGCGCAGAGTGAGAACTTCCTGGCCGTACTCTTGGGCGGACCCGTTCCTGTCGGGCTCACGGTGCCGCTGACGCTGGCTGACCAGAAAAACGGAACGGTGATTGCCGCCGGATTACCCTCCGAGCTGATGGTGACTCGACCGGACATATTGGCGGCAGAAGAGAAACTGCGGGCAGCGCGTGCCAATATCGGTGCTGCTCGGGCAGCCTTCCGCGTGCCAATATCGGTGCTGCTCGGGCAGCCTTCTTTCCATCCATCTCACTAACCGGTAGTATCGGTTTCGCTTCAACTGATCTTGGGAATTTGATCGGAAACGAAGGACTGAGCTGGAGCTTTGGACCTTCGATCAGCCTACCCATCTTCGATTGGGGTGCGAGGAAGGGCAATCTGAGCGTGGCTGAGGCACGTGAGGATATTGCCATCGCCGAATACGAACGCACCATTCAGGGAGCTTTCCGCGAAGTTGCGGACGCCCTTGCCGGGCGCCGCTGGCTTGCTGAACAGGTCGCCGCGCAGGTTCGTGCCACTGCGGCACAGCGAGCGATCGCCGATCTTGCCCGCACTCGCTACCGCGAGGGCGTCGCAAATTACCTTGAAGTGCTCGATGCCGAACGGAATCTGTTCATCGCGGAACAGACACTGATACAGCTGCGTCGCGCCGAGCTGGATGCTCTCGTCTCTCTGTATGTCGCTCTGGGCGGCGGCCAGCAAGGGTAATGGTGGTAATGTTCCACCGACGGGCCTTGGCTATTGATCATGACAACCTACAGATCGGTCCGCCGATAAATTCCCTGACCTATATATGATAATGTCCTTTATCATACACTC
Source organism: Sphingobium sp. TKS (assembly GCF_001563265.1). NCBI lineage: Bacteria > Pseudomonadati > Pseudomonadota > Alphaproteobacteria > Sphingomonadales > Sphingobiaceae > Sphingobium > Sphingobium sp. TKS. Next base: position 25,803 of record NZ_CP005088.1, read on the forward strand.
TTCCCCTTAGGCGCGCTGCATGGTAGAAAGGTGGCTAATTTTCTAGAAAGGCGGACCATGAGCCTCAATGTTAAAGACCCTGAAGCCCATCGGCTTGCGCAGGCCATCGCCCAAGCGACCGGCCAGAGCATGACCCGCGTGGTGACGGAGGCGCTGCGCGAGCGCTTCGCCAGGATCGAGCGTCAGAAAAGCAAGGCGAGCGTCGCGGAACTGCTAACGATCGCCGATCGCGCCGCCACGCATGTGAAGCGCCCCTATGTCGATCATGCCGAACTGTTTTATGACGATAATGGCCTGCCGAAATGATCCTCGACACCTCGGCCCTGGTCGCGATCCTCTATCGCGAACCCGAAGCGGCGACCTTCGCACAAGCCATCCATGATGCCGATGCCTGCCGCATCAGCGTCGCCAGCTATGTCGAGCTGTCGATGGTCATCGAACGCCAGCTCGGTCCCGAAGGGATGCGCCAGACCGAAGCCTTCTTTCGCCGCGCCGGCATCACGATCGAACCGGTGACGCTCGATCATGGCGAACTGGCGCGACAGGCGTTTCTCGATTTCGGCAAGGGCCGCCACAAAGCGGGCCTGAACTTTGGCGACTGCTTTTCCTATGCGCTGGCCAAGGCGACCGACGAGCCGCTGTTGTTCAAGGGCAATGATTTTGCCCTGACGGACATAGAGGCGGCGGCATAATGCGCGCGGTGCACGACAAGATCGAAGGCCCCTTCGCCATCGAGGAGAATATCGCCCTCTATGGCATGGTCGCTGGCGATGCGACGCTGCATCGGGGCATCCGTTTCATCCTCCACGGCACAATTACGGGCAACCTGACGATCGAGACCGGCGCGCGCGCAATCATCCATGGCACGGTGGCGGGACGCATCTACAACGAAGGCGGTCGCGTCGAGATCTTCGGGATCGCCGATGCCGTCGCCAACGGCTCGCGCGACGCCATCACGATCATCGATCCCGCCGCCCATGTCCGGGGCCGGCCATGACCCAGATCGGCGGTGTCCCCGACATGCACGACGAGGATGATTACCCGTATGACAATCCCGTGTCCCGCGCCCAGGCCGAGAGCTTGCGGGAGCAGGCCCGCGCGGGCGGGTTGCGGTTTGAGGCCTATCTGCCCCCGGCGCTGGCCGACTGGCTGTTGGAACCGATCGAGCGCGGCATGTTCGCCGATCCTTCGGAGGCGGTGTTCGCGATCGTCGGCAACTTCCGCGATCTGGAGCCGCATCGTGATCTGCGCGACGCGTTGCTGCGCCGGTTGTTGCAGGCGGCGGTCGATGATCCGAGGCCGGGCACTCCCCATGAACAGGTGCAAGCGGAGATGGCGCGCCGTCGCGTCGAACCGCGCGCCGCGCCCGCACGCTGGCGGAGAGAGGGGTAATGGCTCAGCTCGCCCCCCTTCCCTCGCCCACGCTGGCCTTGCCGGCGCTGATCGCGTCGGCCGACGACCGCGCGCGGTTGCGGTTCCTGGAGTTTTTCGCCGTCACCATCCGCAACGCGCATACGCGCCGCGCCTATGCGCGCGCGGCTGGCGACTTCCTGACCTGGGTAGCGGCGCGCGGGGTCACGTCCCTTGGGGCCGTGCAGCCGCTCCACGTCGGCGCGTGGATCGAGGCGCTGGGAGGCGAGATGAGCGCGCCCAGCGTCAAGCAGCAGCTCGCCGGCGTGCGTCGGCTGTTCGACTGGCTGGTGATAGGCCAGGTCATGCCGGTGAACCCCGCCGCATCGGTGCGCGGGCCGGCGCATAGTCAGCGGCGCGGCAAGACGCCGGTGCTGGCCCCCGACGAGGCGCGGCGGCTGCTTGATACGATCGACGTGGGTGGGCCGGCGGGTCTGCGCGACCGCGCGCTAATCGGGCTGATGGTCTATTCGTTCGCGCGGATCGGCGCGGCGCTCTCCATGCGTGTCGAGGACGTTTTCATGCAGAACCGCCGTCTCTGGGTGCGGCTGCACGAAAAGGGCGGCAAGCAGCACGAAATGCCCTGCCACCATAATCTTGAGGACTATCTGACCGCCTATATCGACGGGTGTGAGCTGCGCGCGCAAGCCAAGGGGCCGTTGTTCCGCACGATCGCGCGCGGGACCAAGCGGCTAAGCGACACTCCCCTGCCCCAGGCCAATGCGTTCGCGATGGTGCGCCGACGCGCGGTGGCGGCCGAGATCGGCACGGCGATCGGCAACCATTCGTTCCGCGCGACCGGGATTACCACTTACCTGAAGAACGGCGGCACGCTGGAGACGGCCGCGACGATGGCGAACCATAGCTCCACGCGCACGACCCAGCTCTACGATCGGAGGCCCGATGACGTGACGCTCGATGAGGTGGAACGGGTGTTGATCTAGTCACCTGGAACTGAAGTAAGCTTCATTGTATAAGCCCTTGTAGATCAGACGGAGGTTAATGTGATGGCGGGCAGACGGGCGGATTTGGTTGTCTTGAGCGGAGATGACCGGCGTTTTCTCGAAGCTCAGGTCCGCCGCCACAAAGCGCCGCGTTCACTCTCTGATCGATGCCGGATGGTCCTGCTTTGTGCAGAAGGGCTGCAGAGCAAGGAAGTCGCCGAACGCCTGGGCGTTCACGAGCACACGGTTGGCAAATGGCGCCGCCGGTTCGTGCAGGCTGGCATTGAAGGACTGACTGACGAATATCGTGCGGGTCGGCCACGAACAGTATCTGACACGCAAGTAGCTCAGGTGATCGAGCGTACGCTGAACACGACCCCCAAGGACGCCACGCATTGGTCGATCCGTTCCATGGCCGCCAAGTCCGGGCTGTCACACACCACCATCCGCCGGATCTGGGGCGCGTTCGGCCTGCAGCCGCACCGGTCCGAGACATTCAAGCTGTCCACCGATCCGCTATTTGTCGACAAGGTGCAGGACATAGTCGGGCTCTACATGTCGCCGCCGAACCGGGCGATCGTGCTGTGCGTGGATGAAAAATCGCAAATCCAGGCGCTGGATCGCGAGCAGCCGGTCTTGCCCATGGCGCCGGGGGTTCCTGAGCGGCGCACCCATACCTACGTCCGCAATGGCACGACATCCCTGTTCGCCGCGCTCGACATTGCCACCGGCGCCGTGATCGGGAAATGCTACAAGCGCCATCGGGCAACCGAGTTCCTCGACTTCCTCAAGCGGATCGACGCCGCGATCCCCAAGGGGCCAGACGTCCACCTCGTGATGGACAACTATGCGACCCACAAGACGCCAAAGATCAAGGCCTGGCTCGCACGCCGCCCGCATTGGCATGCTCACTTCACACCGACTTCGGCGTCCTGGATCAATCAGGTCGAACGATGGTTTGCAGAACTGACCCGCAAGCAGTTGCAGCGCGGTGTCCACCGATCAACCGCTGAACTTGAGACCGACATCACCGCATTCATCGCGGCGCACAACGAAAACCCCAAGCCCTACAAATGGGTCAAATCCGCCGACGAAATCCTCGCCGCCGTCAAACGATTCTGCCAAAAAACAATGAGCCGAACTTCAGATTCAGGTGACTAGCACTACTTTGGCAGTTTTTGTTCAGGCCTGTCTACGAGGAGCTTTTCACAATGGGGGCACCGAAGTGGCGGAGGCCTTATGAAGATGTTCAAGATCGCCTGTCGGATAGCTGGCATGCTCGGTTGTGGCGGCGGCCCCCCGACTCTTTTTTTTCCGCCCCGCTGCTTTGAGACGGCGGGCTTGAAGGAAAGCGTATGCGATCATTGTCATCAATGCATGTCGATGTAATCCAACCCAGGAGCGGCCTTCGAAATGATCGAGGCCCAGTTCTTCCTTGAGCTGCTGATGTGCTTGCTCGCAGATCCATCTCGCCTTGATCGTCGCGGCGAGCATTTTGAGGGTGGCGTCGGCAGGTAAATTTGAGACGTAGTTATAGCGCGACGATCTGGGTGAGAGGTCAGCGACTATCAGGATGAGAACAGATTGTCGCGGCGGGTTCATGGTGCCGGGTTAGATTGTCGCTGGCAAGGGCGATTCTTCGCTCTGATTGTCGCTGATCGACATTTTCTCGATGGATTTGATTGTCGCGTATTTTGGGGTCCTTCCAGCCCCTGTCTGTCGCTGGAGGGCGGCCCTGCGACGATAGCTCTCGACATTCATCTCGAAGATGGTGGCGTGATGAACGAGACGGTCGACGGCCGCGAGCGTCATGGCGGGATCCGGGAAGACCCGGTTCCATTCGCCGAAGGGCTGGTTGGCCGTGATGAGCATGGATCGGCGCTCATAGCGTGCGCTGATCAACTCGAAGAGCACGGAGGTTTCAGCCTGATCCTTGGCGACATAGGCGAGGTCGTCCAGGATGAGCAGGTGGTATTTGTCGAGCTTGGCGATGGCGGATTCGAGCGCCAGTTCGCGGCGCGCGAGCTGAAGCTTCTGGACCAGCTCGGACGTGCGGGTGAACAGCACGCGCCAACCATTCTGGACAAGTTGCAGGCCGATGGCTGCCGCCAAGTGGCTCTTTCCTCCGCCCGGCGGGCCGAACAGGATGAGATTGGCGCCCTTTTCCAGCCATCCGTCGCCCGAGGTCATGGCCGTGACCTGCGCCCGCGAGACCATCGGCACGGCGTCGAAGGCGAAGCTGTCGAGCGTTTTGCCCGGTGGTAATCGTGCGTCGCTCAGATGACGTTCGATCCTACGCCGGTCACGTTCGGCCATTTCATGCTCGGTAAGTGCAGCGAGCAGTCGGGTGGCGGGCCAGCCCTCCTTGTCGGCACGTTCGGTAAACTCGGGCCAGATCACCTTGATGGCAGGAAGCCTCAACTCGTTGAGGATGAAGCTCAGGCGCTGGGCATCGACGTTATGGGCCTTGGTCATGCGGCCTCTCCCAGCAGCAGGGCATCGTAGTCGGTCAGGGGGCCAAGCTCGACCACCACCTCGGGCAGCGCGGCCGGATCGGGCGAGAAGCGCGTTCGCAACGCGGCGATGTCAGGCAGCCGGCCTTCGTCAAGGTCCTGGGCGAGAAGATCGGCAAGCTCGGCCTCGCAGGCCCGTTCATGGGCCATGGACAGCAACTCGACCATCTTGCGGCAAGCGTCACGCTCGGACATGGCTTCGAGCAGCCGTTCGAACATGAGCCTGTACGCCTCGCGCGGGAACAACTGGTCGCGATAGGTCAGCTGCAGCAGGGCCATCGGCTTACGCCTGAGGCTATGGATCACGTGACGGTAATCCACCACATAGCCATGTTCGGTAGCGCTTTTCGGGCGACCGCGTGGCCGGGTCATGAGATAACTGCCGCCCAGGAACAGATCGAGCCGATCATCGTAGAGGCGCACACGCAGTCGATGCCCGATCAACCGTGACGGCACCTTCGTTGGTTGTGTGCGTCAAGTTCTGCAAATTGGCGGTCATGGTGCTGGTCATGCGGCTTTGCGTAGTTCGGTTTTCTTCTGCTCGCGCAGTTCGTCCATATTGAGGTAGCGGTTGGCTTCGAGCCAGTTTTCGTGGGTTTCGACGGCGAGTGCGCGGACCAGGCGCAGGCAGCTGGGGGCGTTGGGGAATATCCGCACGACATAGGTTCGCCGCCGGATTTCCTCATTGAAGCGTTCGAGCATGTTGGTGCTTTTCATGTGCTTGTGATGCCTGCGTGGCAGCCGGTAGAAGGAGAAGGTCTCCTCGATCGTCTCCTCGGCCCAGTCGGTGAGCCTGGGATATTTGGCGCTCCATCGGGCGAGCCACTGGGCGAGATCGGCGCGGGCCTCGGCGAGGTTGCGCCGGTCGTAGAGCCAGCGCAGTTCCTGCAGGCAGTCGTCGTCGGCCTTCCTTGGCAAGTGATCGAGCGCGTTCCTCAGGAAGTGCACGTAGCAGCGCTGGTATGCGGCGCCGGTCAGCACCTCGCGGATCGCCGCGCGCAGGCCGGCATGATCGTCGGCGACGACGAACTCGGTGCCATGCAGGCCCCGGTCACGCAGGCGCAGCAGGAAGTCCTTCCATGACGTGGCGCTCTCGCGATTGGCCATCTCCACGGCCAGTATCTGCCGCCTGCCGTCCCAGTCGATGCCGATCGCGATCAGCACCGCCTGGCTTCCAACCACGCCGCCTTCGCGCACTTTCTCGTAGCGGGCATCAAGGATCAGATAAGGGAACGGCTCGTCGAGGCGGCGCTGGGCAAAGGCCGCCAGGCTGCCATCGAGCTTCTTGTTGATCGCCGAGATCGTCGAGGCCGAGAAGGCATGGCCGCACAGCTCTTCGGTGATCGCCTTGACCTTGCGCGTCGAAACGCCCTGGACATACATCTCGGCCAGCGTCGCCACCAGCGCCTGCTCCGACCGCTGGTAGCGCTCGAACAGCTCGGTCGAGAAGCGCCCGGCACGGTCCTGCGGCACCCGCAGCTCCAGCTTGCCGACCCGCGTCACCAGCGTGCGCGGGTAATGCCCCGAACGGTAGCCGAGCCGCGCATCGCTGCGCTCGCTCTTGCCCGCGCCCAGCGCCTCGTCCATCTCGGCTTCCAGCATCGCCTGCATCACGCTGCGCACAATCTCGCGAAGCGCATCCGGCTCCTGCGCCAGCAACTCTTTGACAGCGGATACAGCAGGCTTAATCTCGGTCCTGGTCATGGCGGGTCTCCTCGGTGACGTTGAACATCACCAGCCTGCCATGACCGCCTCGCTCCTCAAGCGATTTTGCAGAACTTCACGCACACTACCCATTCGTTCCGATCAATCCACTAGGGAGGTATGGTGGCAAAAAACAATTCGGTCGCAAGAGTGCGGGGACCCCGCTCTGCGGCGCGGCGGCAGCATATATTGGCCACGACCCGCGATCTCTTCGTCAAACGCGGATTCCATCAGACCGGGATGGCCCAAATCGCCAGTTCATCCGGCATCGCGGTGGGGCAGATCTATCGGGACTTTGCCAACAAGGAGGCGATCATTGCCGCGGCTCTGTTGCAAAAATCGTGAAGCTTGAGCATGCTTGGCGGAGATTGGACGGACGGAACGATGACGGATTTCAAGTGGCGCCATTTCCAGGGTGATGTGATCCTGTGGGCGGTGCGCTGGTATTGTCGCTATCCGATCAGCTATCGCGACCTTGAGGAAATGCTGGCGGAACGCGGCATTTCGGTCGACCATACGACGATCTATCGCTGGGTCCAGTGCTACGCCCCGGAGATGGAGAAGCGGCTGCGCTGGTTCTGGCGGCGTGGCTTTGATCCGAGCTGGCGCCTGGATGAAACCTACGTCAAGGTGCGGGGCAAGTGGACCTACCTGTACCGGGCAGTCGACAAGCGGGGCGACACGATCGATTTCTACCTGTCGCCGACCCGCAGCGCCAAGGCAGCGAAGCGGTTCCTGGGCAAGGCCCTGCGAGGCCTGAAGCACTGGGAAAAGCCTGCCACGCTCAATACCGACAAAGCGCCGAGCTATGGTGCAGCGATCACCGAATTGAAGCGCGAAGGAAAGCTGGACCGGGAGACGGCCCACCGGCAGGTGAAGTATCTCAATAACGTGATCGAGGCCGATCACGGAAAGCTCAAGATACTGATCAAGCCGGTGCGCGGTTTCAAATCGATCCCCACGGCCTATGCCACGATCAAGGGATTCGAAGTCATGCGAGCCCTGCGCAAAGGACAGGCTCGCCCCTGGTGCCTGCAGCCCGGCATCAGGGGCGAGGTGCGCCTTGTGGAGAGAGCTTTTGGCATTGGGCCCTCGGCGCTGACGGAGGCCATGGGCATGCTCAACCACCATTTCGCAGCAGCCGCCTGATCGGCGCAGAGCGACAGCCTACCTCTGACTGCCGCCAATCTTTGCAACAGAGCCCGCACCACGTCTCCATCCTCACCATGAATGGCGACAGCTACCGCCTCAAACAGTCCGCCGGCCGGCGCTCCGCCAGAAGGGTGGAGCAAAACCAGGCCACTGTGTCGGCCGACCCGAACACCGGAGAGATCCCGCCGACATAGCCGGGAGAAAACGGTCACGACGACATGGAAAGGGCCCCGATCGGGGCCCTTTCCATGTCGTCATCACGCCTCGACCGATGGCCTACTTTTACACCGCCACCCTGGCCGGATTTTGCTCCGCCGTTGACAGTCGCCGCTGATCCGAATATGGACCATGCTTCGAGCAGATAAAAGACAAACGAGGGGATGATTCATGAGAGCTTATCTTTACTGTAGCGTCGCTGGGCTCCTGCTCGCGGGCGGGGGTGCCGCTTCGGCGCAAGACGCACCGGCATCGGCGCCCGCGCCGAACGCTGCGACCGCGCAGGGCGCAAACGAGATCGTGGTTACCGCGAATAAGCGCGAGGAAAAACTCAACAATGTCGGCCTGTCGATCACAGCGCTATCCGGTAATGCGCTGGCGGAGCGTAAGATAACGTCGCTTCAGGACGTCGCGTCCGCCATCCCTGGCCTTGCCTACGCGCAAAGCGCCACCAACACGCCGATCCTCACATTGCGTGGCGTAGGCTTCAACGAAAGCTCGCTCGGCGTCTACCCGGCGGTCAGCGTCTACGTCGACCAGGCCCCTCTTCCGTTTCCGGTTCTGGCAAGCCATTCGGCGTTCGATCTTCAGCGGATCGAGGTCCTGAAAGGCCCGCAGGGAACCTTGTTCGGCCAGAACTCAACCGGCGGTGCGATCAACTATATCGCGGCCAAGCCGACCCGCAGCTTCACAGCAGGCGGCGACATCAGCTACGGCCGCTTCAACGAAATTGACGGCAATGCCTATCTGAGCGGCCCGATCACCGAGAACCTGCGCGCCCGGATAGCTGTTAGCGGCACACACACCGATGACTGGCAGCGCAGCAACAGTCGCCCCTACGACACCAACGGAAAGGTCTCCTATATCACAGGGCGCGCCATCGTCGATTGGGATGCGTCGGACAGCGTGCGGTTCTCGCTCAGCCTGAATGCGTGGCGTGATACATCGGATCCGCAAGCCTCCCAATACATCGCACTTCGCGGCCAGAACCCTTTCGTGCAGCAATCGTCGATCGATTATCCGTTCTCGCCACAAAATCCCCGAGCAGCCGACTGGTCGACGGGTATCAGTACGCCGCGCAGCGACCGCAAATTCTACCAGCCCGCGCTCCGCGCGGACATCGATCTCACCGAAGCGATCACGCTGACGTCGCTCACCTCTTACGGCCACTACACCCAGCGGCAGACGACCGATGGTGATGGCATGGCGCTTGCACAAGGCGATCTGGTCAGGGACGATGGCCGGATCACCACCTTCAACCAGGAAGTGCGCCTTGCCAACTCGAGCAAGTCGGCGTTCCGATGGGTTCTCGGCGCCAACTATGAGCGCAGCCGCACTTACGAGAACCAGTTCCTCAACTTCGCAGATTCGTCCCAGAACAATGCCGGTGCCAATTTCATCGATGCGGGGGGCGTATACAATCGCCAGCGGATCAGGAACTATGCTATCTTTGGGAACGCTGAATATGACCTGACGTCCAGGCTGACGCTGAAAGGCGCAGTTCGGTATACCAACAGCCACAATCACGCGCTGACATGCACCTACGACGGTGGGGACGGACGGGTGGCGCAACTCCTCAACCTGCTGGGAAGCCTTCTCGGGACCGTGCCGTTCACGCCGATCGGCATCAATGACTGCTACGCGCTCAACCAGAACAACGTCCCGGGGACGCCCTATATCGGCCAGCTCAACCAGCACAATGTGTCCTGGCGGGCCGGTGTGGACTATCATGTCGGGCCCACCTCGTTGCTCTATGCGAACGTGTCTCGCGGGTATAAGGCAGGCAGCTTCCCGGTACTCGCTACCGCAAGCCAGTCCTCGCTGAACCCGGTGACACAGGAGCAACTCACTGCCTACGAAGCCGGCGCGAAGCTGGGTCTCTGGGATCGAAAGGTGCAGCTCAACCTGGCCGGCTTCTATTATGATTATCGTAACAAGCAGGTGCGCGGAAAGATCAACGATCCATTGTTTTCCGTGCTCGACCTCCTCGCCAATGTTCCTAAATCGCGCGTCCTTGGTTTCGATGGAGATGTGACGATCAACCCCTTGCCGGGCCTTAGTCTCACAGGATCCCTCACCTATCTCGATAGCAAGGTCCAACGCTATTCGGGTTACAACGCGATCGGAGAGGTCAACAATTTCGCGGGCGACCGGCTGCCCTTCACGTCGAAGTGGAATGTCGGCCTCAATGCCGACTACAAGGCTCGGCTCGACAATGGCGGAGCGCCCTTCATCGGAATTACGATGAATGCGCGATCCTCGCAGGACGCGGTAATCGGCGGCGGACGCATCGTCATCCCACCATCGCCGGTGAACAAGGTACTTCCAGGATTGATTCATCCCTTCGAGATGAAGGGCTACGCCACGTTCGACGCGCGGGTGGGATACGAGGCGCCGGATGGGCGCTGGACCGTGTCCCTCTGGGGCAAGAATATCTTCAACAAATATTACTTCACCAGCGTGATCACTTTCGACGACTCGATCTCGCGATTTGCTGCTCGGCCAGCGACCTATGGAGTCACGCTTGGCTTCAAGTTCGATTGACGTGCGCCTGGCATGGGCGCCTGAGGGAGGGGGCACCGTCACGTCCCTCAATATTGTCGGCCTGGGACTTTGCAGGCCGGCAGACATCAAGCTTCACACCTGCTGGCGACTGGGAGGGCTCTGTTGCAAAGATTGGCGGCAGTCAGAGGTAGGCTGTCGCTCTGCGCCGATCAGGCGGCTGCTGCGAAATGGTGGTTGAGCATGCCCATGGCCTCCGTCAGCGCCGAGGGCCCAATGCCAAAAGCTCTCTCCACAAGGCGCACCTCGCCCCTGATGCCGGGCTGCAGGCACCAGGGGCGAGCCTGTCCTTTGCGCAGGGCTCGCATGACTTCGAATCCCTTGATCGTGGCATAGGCCGTGGGGATCGATTTGAAACCGCGCACCGGCTTGATCAGTATCTTGAGCTTTCCGTGATCGGCCTCGATCACGTTATTGAGATACTTCACCTGCCGGTGGGCCGTCTCCCGGTCCAGCTTTCCTTCGCGCTTCAATTCGGTGATCGCTGCACCATAGCTCGGCGCTTTGTCGGTATTGAGCGTGGCAGGCTTTTCCCAGTGCTTCAGGCCTCGCAGGGCCTTGCCCAGGAACCGCTTCGCTGCCTTGGCGCTGCGGGTCGGCGACAGGTAGAAATCGATCGTGTCGCCCCGCTTGTCGACTGCCCGGTACAGGTAGGTCCACTTGCCCCGCACCTTGACGTAGGTTTCATCCAGGCGCCAGCTCGGATCAAAGCCACGCCGCCAGAACCAGCGCAGCCGCTTCTCCATCTCCGGGGCGTAGCACTGGACCCAGCGATAGATCGTCGTATGGTCGACCGAAATGCCGCGTTCCGCCAGCATTTCCTCAAGGTCGCGATAGCTGATCGGATAGCGACAATACCAGCGCACCGCCCACAGGATCACATCACCCTGGAAATGGCGCCACTTGAAATCCGTCATCGTTCCGTCCGTCCAATCTCCGCCAAGCATGCTCAAGCTTCACGATTTTTGCAACAGAGCCTACCGTTTTGCGACGCGGGTTTCCAGAACAGTTTTGACAAAGTGCGGCCCGCAGATTTACGTTGCCGGCCCAGCAAGGCGATCGGCTCGTCAGAAACGGTCGTTTTGCAGAACCGCTGAGGAGCCGGGTTCATGCAGGTGCTCGATACGGTTGGCTGGGTCGGTGATGGCGACGACACCGACTTCTTCCTCGCAATCGAGCGCACCTTCGATCTGCGCCTGCGCTCGAACCTGCCTTGGACAACGTTCGGCGAGGTGCGTGACCATGTCGTCGCGCATGTCGCAGCCTACAGCGGGGGCGGCACGACATGCGCCACGCAGATGACGTTCTACAGGCTTCGACGCGCGCTCGGGCTTGGCCGGCACGTCGGGCCGGATGCGCCGTTGGCGCCGCTGATCGGTGGGAAGCTGCGCCAAGCGTTCAGCGACCTGGAAGCCGATACCGACCTCAAGATGCCGGCGACGCGAGCCGGATGGCTTGGGATTGTCAGTGGTCTCTGCTTCGCTGTCGCGGTCGCGATCCTCGCCTTCACGACGCTGGCACCTCCCCTTCGCATCTTCGCTGCTGGAGCGAGCGCCTACGCGGGGCTATGGTTACGGCACCTCGACCGCCGGCGATTACCTCGGAGGTGCGACACTATCGGCGATCTCGCCCGACTGGTCACGGAGCAGAACCGTGGCAGGCTTGCCCGCGACGGCGCGCGCCTCACCGCCCCCGAGATTTGGCGGATCATCCAGCAACTGGCCGCCGAGGAGAGCGGGATCGACCCCGATCTGATTGGGTCGGAAACGACCTTCTTCCGAGCCAAAGTGCGAGCAGCCTGATCAATGGCTTACTGGATTGCATAGATTGATGCCGAGACACGGGACATTGCGTGGCGTCGGACTGACGGCTTTGGGTGCCGTTGTCGTCGCAGGCTCTTTCGTCGCTCTCGGATTGCGACCGGATGGGATCGCCAGCTACTATCGCGATACGCTGACTCCGGCAGGGTTTGCCATTTGGTTCTGCGGCTTCGTAGCCGCCACACTCGCTCCACCCGCCATAGCTGTACTCTGCTGGTTTGGCGCCATGCGGTTCCGCTACGGGTGGCTTCTCCACATCCTGCTTGTTCCTGCCACCTACGCCGCTGTGCGAGGATCAATCGCGCTCATGCTCGCGGTAGCAAGTGAGCCGGACAGCGATGGCCCAACGAGATGGGCTACCGATCCAGCAGTGATGCTGATGGTGGTTTGCCCCATCGTGTACTTTCTGATCTTGGGTTCCACAAAGCTGCGTGAGCATCGCGCATCAGCAAATGACTGCTAATCTCGACTTTGTAGTTGGCAGATACCATGAGCGGCCCTTTGCCGTTTGCGAGCAGACGCGGATGATGGCGAGCACATTGTCGGATAGCGTGAGCAGCATAGTCGGCTCGTTGTCAGGTAATCTGGGCAGGAAAAGGCGCTGTTTGCGAGCAGAAGCTGCTACGGTTGCAAGCGCCTACACCTAGCGCCCATCCAGCGGCGCATATGATCGGAACGTAAAGCGGAAGCAAGCCAGCGCTGGGATAGGCGTGGTTCGCCCATGAAAGGGCGGTGACGGCAACGAGGATCGCGAACCAGGCATGTTCGCGCGGCAGGGATTCCAGACGTTCGGCCATTCGGCCGACAGGGAGATGACTGTTCACGCGCTTCCCACCCCTACCGCAAAGCTCCATCTGCACTCGCCGGCGACAGTCGATCGGACAGCCGACCGCACGCCGCCACATCGGAAGCGTGCAGCCGGCAGCAACCGGCCATTGGAAACCTGATGTAAGTCAGGCGCGAACACCTTTGGGCCAAGGGCCTTGGACATGCGTGTTCGCTGCCCGGTCGCTGAAGCTCGTCTTACATTGAGAGGTTTCCACGCCTCTGCCCCCCTCTCAGCGGGCGCGTGTCGTTTAGAGGAAAAGCATTACGAATTGCAAATAAAGTGCAGTTCCGCACGTTCGCGGCGCTGCCCTCCGCTAAGTCGTTTAAACGATCTCAACCAACGCAGAGGCGCGATCGTCACTCGCGAAATAGGTCCACCACATGACAGCCCAGCGCGCCCGCAATCGAATCCAACAGTTCCAACGTGGGGTTGCCGCGTCCGTTTTCTATGCGCGATAGATACGAGGCAGTAACGCCGGATCGCTCCGATAATTCTGTTTGGGACATTTCGAGTTGCACGCGGCGCTCGCGGCAGTTTCGGCCGACAAGCATCGCGAAGCTCTCTACTCCGGCAAGAGCTGGTTGGTTCATGGTTTTTGTCCGCTATCCGCTTTGACCTCAATCGTGCAGCGCACGGGCTTTGCCGCCTTTTCCGCCTGCTCACGGCATTTCTGCACCGTCTCGCGATTGGCATCCGTCAGCGGGGAAGCCGCGACGATCAGCGCCCAGCTCTCCGGATCGGCCGCCTGCATCAACCGCTGCCCCGCCCCCCACGGGCCAGGCTCATTGAGAACGCGGGTCGCCATACGCTCGGGCCAGCGCCAGCTATCGGGGGTCGCCCGCGCGAGCGGGCCGGCAAGTAGGGCGTAGAGCAACAGCCCCAGCACCACGCCGCAAGCGCCGATGACATACAGCCAGCGGTTTTGCTCGTCGCCGCGCCGCGCCGATGCGAGACGGTTGCCGATCTCGCGCGCGGCCTGGTCCAGCGCCGTGCGCGCCTCGGTGATAAGGCGCTGATCCTCGCGGCGCGCGTTCGTGGCGGCGCTGGCGATCTCACCCGCCATATGCGCCGGGTCCATCGACAGGGCGGGGCTTTTCCGCATGGCGGCGATCTGCTGGGCCAGCACCCCCAGCACTTGCTCGGTGCGCCCCAGCGTCGGCTCGTAATCGGGAATCTCGATATTCTCGCGCGCGGCGGTCAGCCCCTCGATCGCGGCGCGCAGCAACGCCACCTCGCCATGCACCGACGCCAACCGATCCTCGACCCGCGCGAACGCCAGCGCCGGATCGTCAGCGTCGCCAAAACTATCATCCTCTTCCCGCATCGCCGCCTCCGTCCGTCTATATTTGACAATTTTTCACAACATCCAACGAAATCAAATGATAAGGCGGCGCGCGACCCGAAAGTCTCAATAGCGACTCTCTTGAGACTTACTGGCCTGCCAGTCGTGGGACTGGCAGGCCATTTTTCCGGTCGGCCAATTACCGGCTAAGGCCACGATCGCGGCCAATCCCAAGTTCGTGCGTCAACTGGTGGCTAAGGTCGCGCCCGCGCCCCATGCCCATCTCAAGCCCCAGCTCGCGCTCACGGCCGCGCAGGATCGATTCCACCTGGGGATCGCGCTCAAGGCTTTTCGCCATGCCCGCCATTTCCTTGCCCGCCTTCTCGCGGCCCGTCATGTCGCCGGCGCGATAAAGCCGGTCACGGTCCTGGGAGAGCTGTTGCCAGCGTTCCACGAACCGATCGGCGCGCAAGTTCGGATCGGCCCGCACCTTGGCCTCCTGCGCCATCGCATCCATCATCGGGCCGCTGCGCCCCGCCGCCGCCTCATGGAGCAAGCCGGGTTCGCGCTGGAACGCCGATGCCATATCGCGCGAAGCCCCCGCCCTGATCTGGTCCAGCGCCTCGGTCGCGCGCTCGAGCGCGACCTTCTGATGCTCCAATACCGGCCCGCCCGATGCGCGGGCCTGCAACACCGCCTCGGCCGAACGCGAGGCCCGCTCGACCGCGCGCCGGAAATCATGGGTAAGGCCCTGCTCGGCACGCGCCGGGGCTTCCTTCGCCGGCGTCGGCGTGCGCGACGACAGTTTCAGCCCATCGAACATGCCCCGCTTGGGAGCCGCTTTTTCCTTCGCGCCCTGCGCTGGCTCGGCCGCCTTCGCCGGCTCGGCCGACAGCTTCAAGCCGTCGAACATGCCGCGCCGCGGCTGTCGCTCGGCCGCGGCCTTCGCATCCCCTGCGCCGCGGCCCTCGCCGATCTCGCGTGGGCGTGGATCTCCGCCCATCTGGCGCATGGTGCCAGCACGCGGGCCAAGAAGCTCCACACCCTTGCGCTCGGGCGCATCCGGCAATCGGATCTCGCCCGACAGACCGCGCCGATCGGCGAACGATTGCGCCTCGGCGTCGCGGTCCCGATACATGGGATAATCCGACGCCATATCCTTCGCCCGCTCGCGCGACAGCGTGCGGACAAGCCGCCGATCGTCGGCGAAGTCGTCGCGGCCATAGTGGAGCTGCACGCCCTCACGGTGCCGCGACAGCGCCACATAGGCCGCATGGCGGTCCATCCCCGGCGTCGCCAGCACATGCCCCTGATCGACCGTCACGCCCTGCGATTTGTGGATGGTCGCGGCATAGCCATGATCGACATGGGCATAGTCCTTGAGGTCGAACGCCACCTGTCGGCCATCATCGAGCCGCACCGCCATGCTGTCGGGCGACACGCGCTCGACCTTCCCCAGCGTGCCGTTCTTCACGCCTAGCCCGCGCTCGTTTTTCAGGAACATGATGCGGTCGCCGGTCGCGAACTCGCGCGCGCCCCGCTCGGCCGAAATCCGCACGTCCTGCCCCAGCTCGCCGGCTTCGCGCAGCCGATCGCGCGCGGCCTGGTTCAAATCACGAACCTCGGCATTGGTGTGGGTGAGGATGATCCGCGTCTTTTCGGGATCGGCAAGCCGCTGCGCGTCCCATGTGTCGATCAGCTCGGCCCGCGCAGCCTCGCGCGTCTCGGCCGCGTGGACCATGCCATGCTCGGCATAGGCATGGATCGCCTCGCCGGTCCTGCCCGTCGCCAGCGCCCGCGTGGCGTCCTTCTGCCAGTCCTCATGCTGCCGGCGAACCTCGCTGATCTCGGCCGCGCCGTGGCGCTCGGCAAGGGACCGGAACGCCGCCCCGGCCTCGATCGCCTGCAACTGCTCGGGATCGCCGACAAGGACCACCTTCGCGCCGGCCCTTTCGGCCTCGGACAATACGCGCTCCATCTGGCGCGTGCCGATCATGCCCGCCTCGTCGATCACCAGCACGTCGCGCGGGCCTAGCAGCTCGCGGCCCTGGTCCCACTGATATTCCATGCTCGCGATCGTGCGGGACTGGATGCCGGAACCGCCCTCAAGCCCCTCGGCCGCGATGCCGGACAAGGCCGCGCCGCGCACCTGATAGCCGGCGCGCTCCCATTCGTCGCGCGCCACGCCCAACATGGTCGATTTGCCGGTGCCGGCATAGCCGACGACGATTGCCAGGTCGTTCTTGCCGGTGATATGCGCCAGGGCGTCCTTTTGCTGGCTTCCCAGCGCAAGGCTTCCACTCTCGGCGGTGTCTCGCCCCCCCATTTGAGACGCCGCCGAGAGACCATGCCCCGCCCGATCCGCAAGCCGATCGCCGGCCTGGCTCAACCGCTGCTCGGTGTCGATCATGTCGCGCGACGTGAACCGATCCTCGCCGCGCCCGTCCTTCCCCAGCGCCACCAGCTCGGGCGAGGTCCGCACCGCGCTCATCACCTGGTCGAACTGATCCTTGCCGTCGCTGTGCCGGAACGCGAACTGCGCCAGGTCGCGCCGCGTGAACGTCGCCTGCTGGCGCGTGATCGCGTCCAGCGCGATCTCGGGCCGCGCAATGATCTTCTCGCCATTTTCGCGCGCGATCCGGGCATGGTCCTCGACCCGCTCGGCCTCAAGCCCTTGTTCGGGCATCCGCGATGCAGCCGGCCCGATCTTGTGTTGCGGCTCAAGGTCGATCCCCTGCGCCGCCAACGTGCGATGGTCGATCCGCGCGTCAATATCCAGCTCGGCAAGGCGCTGGTTCACATGGTCGGCCCACGCCTCGCGCCACTCCTTCAGGAGCGCCGTGCTGTTCCACTCGACTACCTTCTTGCCGAAGCCGTCCGGGCTGATTTCACGCATCGACAACATGACATGCGCGTGCGGCTTGGGCTGGCCGTCCTTGCCCATGTCCCAATGCACATTGAGGTCGGCCACCATGCCGCGTTCGACGAACTGCTTTTCGACGAACTCGCGGGCGAGCTGGACGCCCTGCTGCTGGTTCAGCTCGCGCGGAATCGAGAACTCGACTTCGCGGGCAAGTTGCGCGTCCTTGCGCTTCTCGCCGGCCTCCACCTCGTTCCACAAGGTCGCGCGATCGTTTAAACGCTCCGGCGCACCTTCGGGCAGCATGATTTCCGAATGGACGACGCCGGCCTTGTTCGAGAAATCATGATCGCGCCCGAGTCGGTCATCGTGCAGCCGCTCCGCCGCACGATAGGCCGCGCTCGCAACGGCGCTCGATCCACTGGATCGGCCAATGACTTTCGCGGAGAAATGGTAGATTGCCATGACGATACGAAACTTACCTTTCTTAGCGCAGGTCGGCAACGACCTATAAGCGCGCACTCACCACTCACTGCCGTTCGCGTGATTGACTTCACCGTATTTCTGTTCGGAACCGCTGTCCTGCCAGCGCGATCATGCTACTGTGCGGCTTCTGTTCGACGGGCGCGAGGGAGAGAATGATGCGAAAGACGCGCGACTATGACGCCGAATTGCGGGCACTGAGCGACAAGGCCAAGTCTATCAAGGCGAAGAAGATACAGCAACTCGGCGAGCTGGTGACGGGGACCGGGGCCGATGCGCTCGATCTGGACACGCTCGCCGGTGCGCTGCTCGCCGCCGTGGAATCGGCCGACGCGGAGGAAAGGGAGGCGTGGCGCTCGCGGGGCGCGGCCTTCTTTCAAGGACGCGGGCGCAAGGCTGGGCGACGCGCTGGCGGCAACGGCGAAGGCGGAAACCAAGCTGGCGCAGGCGAGGCACAGGGTTGAAGCCGCCAAGCGCCGCACCGATACGAGAGGATGGGTCGTGCAGCGTCGCGAACGCACCCGCCATCTCATAGAGCTGGGCGGCCTCGTCCAGAAAGCCGGGCTCGTCGAACTGACCGACGACGATCGAGCAACGCTCTATGGCGCGATGCTCGATCTGGCCGCCCGCGCGCAAGGCGATGGCAACGCCCTCGCGCTCTGGAAGCGGCGCGGCAAACGGGCCTTCGACGCGGAAGCGGAAGGACAGGACAACGCGGAAGGAAACGCCCATGACTGACACGTCGCGCCTCTCCTGGCAGCTCCTGATGGTCGGACCGGGAATCGACCGGATCACCCCCGACATTCAGGACAAGCTCGCCTCGCTGCTCGATCTGCTTCCCGCCACCGCGACCATCAATGTCCAGACCGATGCCGGCTATGTCACCGTCTCGCGCGACTGGCCCAGTCACCGCATGGAAACCGTCGATAGCCTGGTGGACGAAATCGCCGCCGCTCCGGGCATCACCCATATCGCGCTGCCGGCAAGCGAAGGACAGGAACCGTGACGCGCGCCCTCGACATCGGGGCGATCCGCGCCCAGGTCCGCGCGCTCGATTATGTGCGCGGCACCCCCGCCGAAGTCGCGATGTGGCGCGAAGGCGATGCCGAAGCCCGCGCCAATCTCGCGATCGAAGGCATGGACCTCGACGCCGACGAACACGCCCTGTTCGACATGCTGCGCGCGGAAGCTGTCCCCCCTCCCCTCGCCACCGCGATCGTCCTCAAGCTGCTCGATCATCCCGACGCGGACCCGGCGCTGGCGATCACGCCGGCAACGATCGGATGACGATGCGGGCCGATCTCGATCATCTTCCCGCCGCCAAGCGCCGCGAACTGGAACGGGTCGCCCGCGTCCTGTTCGATGAATTTGAGGATGCCGTCAAAACCAAGCTCTCCGACAAACGCAAGGGCGGCCGCATCCTCAAGCTGATCCTGTTCGGCTCCTACGCGCGCGGCGATTGGGTCGAGGATCGCGCCAGCGGCTACATCTCCGACTATGACCTTCTCGTCGTCGTCAACTCCGAGACCTTCACCGATCTGCAAACATGGTGGGCGGTCGCCGACGATCATCTGGTGCGCGAGCTGACCGTCACCCGCCATCTCTCAACGCCGGTCAATTTCATCGTCCATTCCCTGATGGACGTAAATGACCAGCTCGCGCGCGGCCGTCCCTTCTTTGCCGACATAGCCCGCGATGGCATTGCCCTCTACGAAGCGCCGGGACAGGGCCTCGCCATGCCGCGCCAGCTCGACGCGCAGGAACGCCACGCCGAAGCCCTGCGCCATCGCGACCATTGGTTCCCGCTCGCCGCGCACGCGCTCAAGCTCGCCCAGGACAGCATCGCCGACGGCGTGCCGCGCGATGCGGCGTTCATGCTGCACCAGGCCGTCGAGCGGGCTTACAATGCCGTGCTGCTCGTCCTGACGCTCTACGCGCCCAAATCGCACCGTCTCGGCATCCTGCGCTCGCTCGCCGAAAATCTAGACCCCCGGCTGATCGAAGCATGGCCGCGCGATACTCGCGCGGCCCGCCGCCATTTCGCACAGTTGCAGCGCGCCTATGTCGAGGCCCGCTATTCCCACGCCTATGAAATCACCCCCGACGAACTGGCCTGGCTCGTCGAGCGCGTGAGGCATTTCCACACGATCGCCGCCGCGATCTGCGCCGAACATCTCGCCACGATCGACACCAAAAACGACCCAGGAGGATTGCCATGAAACCAGCCCTGTTCCTCACGCCCCTGCTCGGCCTCGCCGCCTGCACCCCCGCTGCGCCCGACCCTCGCGGTGTCGATCGCGACGAAACCGTGCTGACCGTCACCGGCACGGGGCGCGCCGAAGCCACCCCCGATCAGGCGTTGTTCACTGCCGGCCTGTCGAGCATCGCCGCCGACGCGCAGGCCGCCAGCGCCCGCAACGCGGAAACCATGAACAAGATCACCGCCGCGCTCGCCAGGCTCGACATTCCGGCGCGGGATATTCAGACCCGCAACCTCTCGGTCAACCGGATCGACTATGGCGCGAACAAGGGCCGCTATGAGGCCAGCAACAGCGTCGCCGTGCGGGTCCGCGACAACAAACGGGTGAGCGAAGCTCTCGCCGCCGTCACCGCTGCCGGGGCCAACATCGTCTCCGGCCCCAATCTCTCGGTCGCCGATCCCGAAAAGGCCAACCTCGGCGCTTATGGCACCGCCTACAAGGCCGCGCGCGCCAAGGCCGATGCCTATGCCGCCGCCGCCAACCTGCGCGTTACGCGCGTGCTGGCGATCAGCGATGGCGGCCAGGGCGGCTATATGCCGCAAATGGCCGACATGGAGGCCCGCATCGCCGCTCCCCCGACAGTCGTGCCACAGGCAGCGCCCCCGGTGATGGCGGGGACCAACATGAACATCGTGACCGTGCGGGTGGATTTCGCCCTGGCGGCGAAGTGATCCGGCATGGAATGGTTCCGCCAGCTCGGCCGCGCGATCCGCAACCTCGCCCGCCTCGCGCGCGAGCAACCGATTTGGGCGATCACGGCGCTGACCCTTAGCCCGCTCGCGCTCATCCGCCATCTGTTTCGCACCGCGATCCTGTTCCTGATCGTCGGCATCGTCCTGGCCGGCGGGATGCAATTCGTCCTCGCCTCCCTGCTCGGCCTGGCTCGCGATTCCAATCTCTACCAGCTCGGCATGATGCTGACGTTCCTCGTCATCATCCTGGTCACGCTGCGCGCCCTCTTCCAACCGCTGATCCTGCGCTATGGTGGCCCTGCCGGCGACGATACCCACGGCTCGGCCCGCTTCGCCACCGATCGCGAGACGCGCCCCCTCGCCCAAAATGGCGACGGCCTGCTGATCGGCCGCGACCGCAAATCGGGCAAGCCGCTGCGCTATGCCGGCCCCGCCCATCTGCTGACGATCGCGCCGACGCGCACCGGCAAGGGCGTGGGCACCATCATCCCCAACCTGCTCGACTATCCCGGCCCGGTCGTCTGCATCGACCCCAAGGGCGAGAACGCGCGTATCACCGCCCACTATCGCGCACGCTTCGGCCCGGTCCATGTCCTCGATCCCTTCGGCGTAACGGGCATGGTCGGGGCCGCGTTCAATCCATTGGATCGTATCGACCCTGCCGGCCTCGATCTCGCCGACGACTGCATGACGCTGGCCGACGCACTGGTCTATGACGCCCCCGGCGAAGCGGGCGAGGCGCATTGGAACGAGGAAGCCAAGGCGTTGATCGCCGGCCTGATCCTGCATATCGTTTGCCAGGAGCCGGCGGGCACACGAACCCTTGCCACGCTGCGCGACCGGCTCACCCTCGCTCCGCAAGCCTTCGCCGCCCAGCTCGAAGCCATGCAGGCGCAAGGCGGCCTCACCGCCCGCGCCGCCAATCGCCACCTCGGCAAGTCCGATCGCGAAGCCGCTGGCGTGCTGTCGGCCGCGCAGCGCCATACCCATTTTCTCGACAGCCCGCGCATGACGGCGGTGCTGGGGCACTCGGATTTCACGTTCGCCGATGTGAAGGCGCAGCCTACCAGCGTCTATCTGGTGCTGCCGCCCGATCGGCTCGCCACCTATGCGCGCTGGCTGCGCCTGATGCTCGCGCAAGGGCTGACCGATCTCGCGCGCGCGCCGGCCTCCCCTGCCCGCTCCGTCCTGTTCCTGCTCGATGAGTTCGCCGCCCTCGGCCGCCTCGAACCCGTCGAGCGCGCTATGGGCCTCATGGCCGGCTACGGCATCCAGCTCTGGCCGATCCTGCAAGACGTTCACCAGCTCCGCGCGCTCTACGAGCGCCGCGCCGGCACCTTCCTGTCGAACGCCGGCGTCTTGCAGATATTCGGCGTCAACGATCACGACAGCGCCAAGCTCGTCTCCGATCTGCTCGGCCAGGAAACGGTCGTGTTCGAGAGCATGAGCCGCGCGATCGACGCGGAAGAGACCGGCATATCGTTCGGATCGCAGCATGTCGGCCGCCCCTTGCTCACGCCCGATGAGGTCCGCACGCTGCGCGAGGATTTGCAGCTCCTGTTCCTCGCGGGGCAACGGCCGATCGTCGCCGCCAAGCTACGCTATTTCGCCGATCGCGAGTTCGCGGGGAAGTTCGACAAGGTGTAGAGCGTTTAAACCGTCTCAAACACAAGGTATTTCGACCATGCCTAATGAACGATTTGAGGAATTTGCCGATCGATTCATGAAAAGCATCGGCGAGCCGGGCTGTGACCTACAAGCATTGGTCGATGAGCTGATAGAACTGCACGCTGTCGAGCGCGACGAATTTAACCGTGTCCGCCTGATAAGTATGCACATTGCGTTGACCAACATCGCTGCCGAAGGCTTGGCCAAGGCACAAGCCCCAGGCTCTCAGATCATCGGCTTTCTGGCCGATAACCTTTCGACTTACCATCTCATGCTCCGCCAGGAGAGTTTGGTTGACGGGCAGATCGACAAGGCCGTGCTTTTGCGCGTGACCGAACGCGAAATCACCGCTGGCCGCATGAAGGGCAACGATCCTCTCCGGGCATTTGCCGAAGGCGGCGAGTATATTCGCGACAATCCGATGGAGGGCCTTTTCCACGCTGATCCATCGGCCGACGACAAACCCGTCCTGAATTGAAGCGATAGCACCACGCGCCACAGGGCGCGAATGTATAGGCGTATACAAATATACAAGTTCGCCGTCTGTTCGGCCTGGGCGTTGTTTAGCGGACTTTCCGCGCCCTCCCCTGCCGGTTCTTAGCGTAGGATTCCGCCCTCTCCCGCAACGATGATCGGGCCAGGTTCGCGAAATCGTTGTCTGGCGCACAAATCTTGAAGCTCGCCGCGCCGATCGCGGCCGCTCGGACCCGATGTTGCCGTTTTTCAGCCCTAGCGTCCATAAAGGGGTGACTGCACGAAAGTGACTTATCTGCACGCTAAGAGCGAACGGACCGGGAACGCTGGGACTTTGTGTTCTTCTCCGTGGCTTCGAGGGCTTTGTAGAGGGCGGTTTTGCCGATCTTGAGGCGCGCGGCGGCCTCGCGAACTGTGAGGCCGGAAGCGATATGTTCGCGCGCCTTGCGGAGCTTGTCAGGTGTGACCACTGGCCGCCGCCCACCGGGGCGACCTCGCTCGCGAGCGGCCTTGAGGCCTGCATGGGTGCGCTCCCGGATCAGATCGCGCTCAAACTGGGCAAGCGAGCCGAAGATGTTGAACACCAGCATCCCGCCCGAAGTGGTGGTGTCGATGTTCTCGGTGAGCGAGCGGAACCCGATACCTCGCGTCGCTAGCTCGCCGACCTTCTCAATCAGATGGCTCATCGAGCGCCCAAGACGGTCGAGTTTCCAAACCACCAGCGTGTCGCCGCTGCGCAGATAGGCCCAGTCGGCCCGAAGCTGCGATTTTGGCCATGTTGAAGAACAAAGATTGAACATGGCGATCTACCAGGCTCGCTCTTGTCCTCCAATCTCGTAAACATCGGTCTCGATCGAGCACCTGTAGCTCTCTGCGATGTTGAACATCTCTGTCTGGAGAGATGCGATCTCATCATCGAGGCTGACGCCATCGGCACCCTGATCATAGGCGACGGTCAGCGTGTAATCGCAGTTCCCGGTCTTTTGCATCTGGTAATCCCGCTCCAGCATCGCCTCAATGCGCTCGCGAGCGGGCTTTCTGCCACGACCATGCTTGTTGAAGTTCTCGATGGTCAGATGCAGGGCGATGGTGACAGAAGGCGGCTTTTCCGGCAGCCCGATCCTTGAAGGAATGACGTCAAGCGCCCGATAGACGGTCATTCTTGAGATCTTGAGGTCGCGCGCGACGCTGGCCTTGCTCGCGCCGGCGGTGATCCGGCGTCGGATTTCATCGTCATCGATGTTTTTCTTCCGGCCTTTGTAGACGCCTTCGGCGCGCGCCGCCTCGATCCCGGCGCGCTGCCGGTCCTTGATGAACGTCAGTTCCATGTCCGCGACCATGCCCAGAATGGTGATCACCATCCGCCCCATGCTTCCGGCCGTCGTCACCTCCGGCTCAAGCACCCGCAATGAGGCTCCCTTCTGGTCGAGTTCATGAACCAGATTGAGAACATCGCGTGTGGAGCGACCGAGCCGATCGAGACGCAGGACGACGAGTTCGTCATCGGCGCGCAGGAACTGCATGATCGTCTCAAGCTCCGTGCGTCCAGTGCGCGATGCGCCCGAGCCTGTTTCGGAGCGGAGGATTTCACAGCCCGCTGCCTTCAACCGGGCAACCTGGATGTCGAGATCCTGGTCGATGGTGCTGACGCGGGCGTAGCCGACGCGGGTCATGGGCAAATCCGTCACATTAGGGTGGCTTTGCCCTCGTACAGTAACATTGGTGACGGAACCACCCTTTTGTGACATGTCGTATATGTCACTTCCGATCGTCACGTTCGGGTGCACCCAAATGGTGCGAGCGGAAAGGCCCCGGTCAGGCAGCAAGCCGCCCAAAATCGATCCGGCTATTCAGATCGAGGTCGAAGCGGCCATAAGGATTGACGTGGCTGTAAATCAGCGGTGTGAGGCCGCGATAATCATCCGGCGTCATCCGGCCCGTCCATTTCGGTTCCACCAGCACGCTCTGAAGCATTCGGGTGTTCACATAGACAAGCGACGCTTGCAGCAAATGTAGCGCCAGGACCGAGAGCTGCTGCTCATCGATGCGGTTAGTGGCGATCTCGCCGCCCTTGCCGAAGAAAACGAACCCATTGGCACTGTTCCAGTTTTCAACGACATTCAGGCCTTCATGAATTTCGCGGCGGAAGGACTCCTCGCGCAGATACCGGCACAGGAAGATCGTCTTGACCGCGCGGCCCAGCTCACTCAACGCCTTGTAGGTCGGGTGCATCACCTCGGAGCGGCTAAACCGGCGCAGGATCGCCTCCGGGTCGGCGGTTTTTGTCTGCATCGCGGCTGCATATTTGACCATCTCGTCATATTGCTGCTCGATCTCATCCCAGTTGATCGGACTGGAGAGGATCGGCTGCAAGTGGGGAAGCCGCGTTCGCATGCCGACATCGGGAAGAGCCAGCTTCTGGCGAGCGATCGCTTTCAGGCGGGGTGCAAGCTCAAATCCGAGAAGCCGGCAAAATGCAAAGCCAACCGCGCTTTGGCCATGACTATCAACATATTGTCGCTGGATTTCCATGTCGGTGCAATGGCGCAGCACGCCCTCGATCATGGAGGCGACCTCGGAGGAAGAGCAGCGCTTGAGCTGGGAATAGACGCATGTCGCGCGTCGTTCGACATGCCAGTAGATCATGACGCCCCGTCCACCATAACGCGCATGCCATTCCGTCATCAGGTTGCGATCCCAGGCTCCGAACTTTGTGGAATCTGACGCACAGGCCGTGCCGGCGTCCCCCCAGACTGCAGCATTGCGGATTGCCAGGGTCGCATTCGCAACCCTGGCACACGCCTCCTTGAGCGCCGCGGCATGAACGAAGCGGCGATGGACATGCAGCAGCTCTTCATAGCTGACATCGGGGGTGGCGCCGGCGATCCGCTTGAGCCCGGCATTCGTTCCCAGGCCGTAGAGGCATAGCAGGAGACGTTGATCCAGCGCGGTTTTCGGCAGTGCAACACGCGAGGCCGATGTTTCGAACGCTTCGAGAAGTCCCGTATCAAGGGCAGCCTCCTTCAGTACGTCGAGCAGCCCGGTCATCGGCCAGCGTTGGCCGATCTCGGTCTTGATCGAGGCGAGACCCCTGGGTTCGGGCAAGGGTTTGAACGGGGTGAGAGATATACGGTTCTCGCCGCGCCACAGCAGCCGAACCTTGTCGTTCCGGGGAATATTGGCATTGAGGAGCAACAGTTCCTGAGCAAGCTCTTCCCGGATGGCGCTTGAAAATGCACGCGCATCCGCCGTCAGGTTCAATCCTGTGTAATATGCTTCTCGCCGCGCATCGAAGTCCTTGGGAAGATCGTCATCGGGATTGCGGTATCGGTCCGCCCCGACAACCCAGATTTCCTTAGAACGGATGCGATCGCGCAGTTGCGCGAGGACACAAAGCTCATAACTGATCCGGTTTACGCGCCCCTCTTCATCAATGACGGAACTGCGCCATCTCGCCGGAATGACCTCGTCGACCGGCACTGCGTGCGGCGGCACGTAGCGGCATCCATCATCCACTTTGCTTCTGATCCAGTCCAGGGCCGCCAGCACCGGACGCCACACGGCGTTGTTCGACCGGAACTCCAGTGCCGAAAGCAGGCTTGGCTGTGGAGCGGCGTGCAAAATTGACCCCCTTAGCGGGGTGATCGGCGTCTAAAATTGACCCCCATCATTCCAGAGTGTGAGGCGTCGCGGCTTGGGCTTCCAGGCGGCGAGGACGGGGATGTTGATTGTGGAGACTATTGCCAAGATACGCAGGGAGCACAGGGACGGTAAGCCGATCAAAGAGATTGCGCGTGATTTACGGTTGTCGCGCAACACGGTGCGCAAGGCGATCCGTGCTCCGGAGGCGGATTTCAGCTACGAGAGGAAGGAGCAGCATCGTCCGCAGACCGGTCCATTTCGCGAACGGTTAGATGAGTTGCTGGCGGAGAACGAAGAGCGCCCCCGGCGCGAGCGACTGCGGCTGACGCGGATTCATGATCTGCTGGAACGTGAGGGGTTCACCGGCTCCTACGATGCGGTGCGGCGCTATGCGGCCCGCTGGAAGCAGGAGCGCCACGCCGGTGGCAGCGGGGATATGAGCAAGGTGTTCATCCCGCTCATGTTCCGGCCTGGCGAGGCCTACCAGTTTGATTGGAGCCACGAGGACGTGGAGATCGCCGGCAAGCCGATGCGGGTTAAGGTGGCGCATATGCGGCTATGCTGGTCGCGGGCGCCCTTTGTGCGGGCTTATCCGCGTGAGACCCAGGAGATGGTGTTTGACGCCCATGCCAGGGGCTTTGCTTTTCTCGGCGGGGTGCCGACGCGCGGCATCTACGACAACATGAAGACCGCGGTGACGACGGTGTTCACTGGCAAGGAGCGGGTGTTCAACCGGCGCTTCCTGATCATGACGGATCATTATGGCGTTGAGCCGGTGGCCTGTAGCCCGGCGGCAGGCTGGGAGAAGGGACAGGTCGAGAACCAGGTCCAGACCGGCAGGGAACGGCTGTTCAAGCCACGTCTGCGGTTTGCCAGCATGGAAGAGTTGAACGCATGGCTGGAGGCCGAGTGTCGCCGATGGGCCGAGCGCTATGCCCATCCGGATATGGAAGATATGACCATCGCCCAGGCACTGGAGATGGAACGACCCTCCCTACAGCCGCTCACCACGCCTTTTGACGGCTTCTTCGAGAGCGAACATGTGGCGAGCTCGACCTGCCTCGTCAGCTTCGATCGCAACCGTTACTCGGTCATGGCCGTTGCTGCCCGGCATGCGGTGCAACTGCGCGCCTATGCCGACCGGGTCGTCATCCGTTGTGCCGGCAAGGTGGTCGCCGAGCATGCCCGCCTGTTCGGCCGCAATCAGACGAAGTTCGATCCCTGGCACTATCTGCCGGTCCTGATCCGCAAGCCAGGCGCATTGCGCAACGGCGCTCCCTTCCAGGACTGGGATCTTCCGCCGGCCCTGGCCCAGCTGCGCCGCAAGCTGGGCAAAAGCGATGACGCAGACCGACGCTTTGTACGGGTACTGGCAGCGGTGCCCGAGGATGGCCTGGAGGCAGTCGAAGCTGCCGTGCGCGAAGCCATGGCGGCGGGCACGGCCAATGACGAGGTCATTCTCAACATCCTGTCGCGCCGACGCGAACCACAGCCTGTGCAGGCGATCAATGTTGTCGTCGATCTCAGGCTCAAGCATCCGCCCATTGCCGATTGCGCGCGCTACGATACGGTGCGAGGCCTCAATGCAGCGGCATGAGATGTTGGCAGCCCTCAAGGGGCTGGGCCTGAAGGGCATGATCGCCGCGTTCGACGATGCCGTCACCAATGGCATCCGCCGTGACCGGACCGCCATGGAGATGCTTGGCGATCTGCTACGCGCCGAAA
Source organism: Sphingobium sp. TKS (assembly GCF_001563265.1). Lineage (NCBI taxonomy): Bacteria > Pseudomonadati > Pseudomonadota > Alphaproteobacteria > Sphingomonadales > Sphingobiaceae > Sphingobium > Sphingobium sp. TKS. Next base: position 54,040 of record NZ_CP005088.1, read on the forward strand.
CGGCCCACCGTGAAGCCGCCTCGATCCGGTATCGCATGACTGCGGCCAGGCTGCCGGCCATCAAGGATCTCGACGGCTTTGTCTTCGCCGACACACCGATCAACGAGAGCCTGGTGCGTTCGCTCCATGCCGGCTCGTTCCTGCCGGAACGGCGCAATATCGTGCTGGTTGGTGGCACCGGCACCGGCAAGACGCATCTCGCGCTCGCCATCACCGCTGCGGTGGTCCGCGCCGGGGCCAGGGGCCGGTTCTTCAATACCGTCGATCTGGTCAATCGTCTGGAGGAAGAAACCCGGCAGGCCAAGGCCGGCAGCCTGGCCGCCCAGATGGCCCGCCTGGACGTCGTGGTTCTGGACGAGCTCGGGTATCTGCCGTTCGCCCGGTCAGGAGGCCAGATGCTGTTCCATCTGATCAGCAAACTCTACGAAAAGACCTCGGTGATCATCACCACCAATCTCGCCTTCGGCGAATGGCCTAGCGTCTTCCAGGATGCCAAAATGACGACGGCGCTGCTGGACCGTGTCACGCATCATTGCGACATCATCGAAACCGGCAACGACAGCTGGCGGTTCAAAAACCGAAGCTAAGAGACGGGAAAAACCCCTTCCCCCGGACCCCCATCCCCGGCGGTTACCCCGGTGGGTCCACAGGTACCTCCCGCGGACGCCGCCGCCAGCGCTCCTGACGGCGCGCGTCGGCGTCCGCGGGTCCCTCCTATGGACTACCGGGATAACCGCCGGAACTCACGAAAAAGGGGGTCAATGTTGGGCGCCGATAGGGGGTCAACTTTGCGCGCCGGTTGACAGGCTTGGCAGCATACGGCGATAATGATTGGCCCATGACCTCCGCATCACCTTGTAGATCCGCCGATCCAAGGCGCCCTTTGCCTGGCTTTCCTTGATGATCGCCGCCAGTTTGTCCTTGCCGGCGATTGGGAAAATGACATCGCAGATGCGCCCGGATGGATCGTCGATCGAAGCGCTGGCAATCTCGACCAGGAGTCGCTCCTTGCCATAGACCCGCTCGATGTCTTTCGCGATATCGCCCACCACCTTGCGTTTCGAGCGCGATCCGATCTTATGGACCGTCTCGATCAGCAGGTCGACCATCGCATCCGTAAGCTGAGCTTCCCGCGCCATCAGATAAACGGCATAGAGCCCGAGCTGGCGCGCCGGTACATGCCGGCGCATCTCCGAGGCTTTCTCGCCGGCAACCCGGCGAACGATCTGATCGACCCATGCCTTGCCCGTGACCGATAGGAAATCTCGGGGAAGAGCAAGCCGTTGGATAAAGGCGAGTTTGGCGGTCACGCCAAGAATGTTTTCGAGCGTCGCCTGACCTGCATCCCCCTTCATCGTGTTGAAGCCGGTCGGGCCATCGGGATCGGCGAGCGAGGCTTCCAGCAAGGCGACCGCATCCGGCGCAAGCCGATCGCGGACTCGGGCCAACAGGGCCTCCAGATAGAGGTGTCGTTGCGAACGGACGAGGCGTTCCAGCTCCTTGCGCGACGGCCCATAGATACGGCGGTCGCGGCACCACAGGAAAACATGCTCGAGCATGGCATTGATCGGCTGCCCGCCCGCACAAAGATCGTCGGAAATCCACCTCGACAACGCCCTGCGATCCGTCTGCGTCATACGGCGGAACCCGAGATGCCGCAAAATCTCCGCGCAATGCCGGCGGGCGGTGCGCCCGGAAAAATCATAGTGGTTCACGGATTTGGCATCGAGACCAAGTTGCTCCGCCAGATACAAGACACCGTCGGAGGGTATCGACGCATGATCCGGCACAAAGAAGCCATGCCCGGCGAAAAATCTAAGCTGAACCGCCAATCCCAGTCGTGCCGTCTCCGCTTTGCCGGTCACGAACGCGATGTCCGAAAAACTCAGGCTCCAGGAGCCGATCAGATCCCCACTCGAAACGCCAAGGCTCATAACGCCGCTCCCTTATCGGAGCGGAACGTCGTTCCTCGCATGGGCGATCGTCAACAACAACCAGCCCGTTCCCGACGTGTTCTCCAAGATGACCAAAATCGCAGCTTCGGGCCGACTGGGCCTTCTTCGGGTCTGACGATGCGGCGAGTTCGGAGTTATCCACAGGCAGGGCTACCCTAAAACTCACCTAAAACTCACCGTTCGCGTTCTGATTCAAAGATTCTTCTTAGATTCAAGATTCAGGGTGCCTCAAACCCGCAGAAAACCAAGAAAAATTGCCCCGAAAAGTGAGTTTTGGGGTCGAGTCGCGTGAGTGTTGGGGTAGCCTTCGGTGAGTTTTGGGGTCGGTAAAAGTGAGTTTTGGGGTCGAGTCCGGTGAGTGTTGGGGTAGCCGCCAAATCAACGGTGAGGTTTGGGGTATCCCCTCCCCACCCTCCATCGGGGAGCTTTAGGAATTGCCTAGCTCACCGTTGCTGCTAAAGTGAGGACATGACTCGCGCAAGCTCACCTGTAAATAACGGAAAGGCAAAGATTGCCCTAGGCGATGATACCGCCCTCACCCTCTCGCAAAAGGGGCGCGGAAACCCGTTCGATCCCGCCAATTACGGGGAAATCGTCAAACCCGGCGAGCTGGTCGATATTGTCGAGCTGTCCCCCCTCACCCTCGCCGATCGCCGAATCTACAATCTGCTGATTGCCAACGCCTGGGAGCGGATCAGCGAGCCGGTCATTCACCGCATCGCCAAAACCGCGCTCAAGGGCACGCACCAAGGCAACGAGCGCATAGAAAGCTCGCTGCTGCGCCTGATGGGCACAATCGCCATCGTCACGATCCGCAAGGGCGGCAAGAGCTACAAGCGCCGCGTTCAGCTTCTCGGCTCCAGCGACGAAAGCCTCGAAAAAGACGGCTTCCTGCATTACCGCATCCCCGAAGAACTGATTGAGATTTTGCGTAACAGCGAGGTCTATGCGCGACTTAAGACGCAAGTGATGTATTGTTTCGAGTCGAAATACGCGCTGTGCCTCTATGAAATGATCGAACGCCGTATCGGCCTCGAATATAAGCAAAGCGAAGAGTTCACGATTGCGGAGCTACGCGGCCTGCTCAACGTGCCGGAAGGCAAGTTGGAACGGTTCGCTGATTTCAACAAATACTGCCTCAAGGTCGCCCAGGAGGAAATCAACAAGCTCTGCCCCTTCTGGGTCGAGTTCACCCCGATCAAGAAGGGGCGCAAGGTCGAGCGGGTTTCTATGATGTGGCTCCCGAAAACCATGAGCGGCCGTCGTGACGCGCAAAACCTGATCGACCAACATAGCATCGTCCGCCGCGCCAAACTGCGCGGCGATATACCCGAAATGCCGGTGCTGGTGGATTTCAGCGCGCCCGCCGCCCAAAGGTGAACCCCTACCCCAAAACTCACTTTTCGCGCGCCGGGGCCGCCTCGCCCTAGCCGGCCCTACCCCTCGCCGGCATCGAGCGCACGGCTCACCGTGAACTGTATCCATGCGCTGCGGCTGATCCCGCGCCGCTTGGCCGCTGCATCGACCTTCGCCAGCAACGCGCGATCGAAACGGAGCATCACCGGCGACTTGCGCGGCTCGGCCCCCTGCCCCGCCTCGTCGGCCTCGGTCGCGATCGGCTCGGCCTTCGGCTTGGCCGCCCCGGCAATGAAGGCATCGGCCGCCGCCTCATCCATCGGCGACTTGGGCTTGCTGTTCGGTTTACGAGCGATAGCCATCGAAATTCACTCCGCTATCATTATGCTATACAAATACCGCGCTGACCAATGCGGCCAGCTCGTCGATCGCCTTGGCGTCACGCGGCGATTGCTCCCCTACCGCCCTGCCCTCGGCCGCCGCGTTCGGGAACGCCTTGCGCCGCACTATCGACGTGGGCAGCACCTCGATCCCCTCAATGTCGCCGATCATTTCCAAGGCGGCCTCATTGTCGGCCCCTTGCGCGTCCGCGCCGTTCAGCACGGCGACGGCGCGCAAGCCCTCGTTGATCTCGCGCGCCTCGGCCACCAGCGCCGCAACCTGGTCAAGCGCCCACACGTCGAAGCTGCGCGGCTGCACCGGCACCAGCAACGTGTCAGCCACGGTGAGCGCGGCGCGCAGCGAGCCGGTATCACGGCCGCCCACGTCAATGATAATATCGTCATATTTGGCCGCGAGCTGGCGGACCTGGCTGCGAAGCGCCGCGCCGGTGAGCGCAACGGCGGTATAGCCAGCTTGCCCAAGTCGATCGGCGCGCAGCTCGGTAAAGGTGAGGGCGGTCCCCTGCTCGTCGCCGTCCACCAGCAAGAGGTCGCGGCCCGCAAGCGCGCGCGCCACCGCGAGGTTGACGGCAAGGGTCGTCTTGCCGACACCGCCCTTAGTGTTTCCGACTGCCAATATCATTCTGCTCTCGCTCCGCTGGCAATATGGTTGCGCTGTAGGGCTCTGTTGCAAAAATCGTGAAGCTTGAGCATGCTTGGCGGAGATTGGACGGACGGAACGATGACGGATTTCAAGTGGCGCCATTTCCAGGGTGATGTGATCCTGTGGGCGGTGCGCTGGTATTGTCGCTATCCGATCAGCTATCGCGACCTTGAGGAAATGCTGGCGGAACGCGGCATTTCGGTCGACCATACGACGATCTATCGCTGGGTCCAGTGCTACGCCCCGGAGATGGAGAAGCGGCTGCGCTGGTTCTGGCGGCGTGGCTTTGATCCGAGCTGGCGCCTGGATGAAACCTACGTCAAGGTGCGGGGCAAGTGGACCTACCTGTACCGGGCAGTCGACAAGCGGGGCGACACGATCGATTTCTACCTGTCGCCGACCCGCAGCGCCAAGGCAGCGAAGCGGTTCCTGGGCAAGGCCCTGCGAGGCCTGAAGCACTGGGAAAAGCCTGCCACGCTCAATACCGACAAAGCGCCGAGCTATGGTGCAGCGATCACCGAATTGAAGCGCGAAGGAAAGCTGGACCGGGAGACGGCCCACCGGCAGGTGAAGTATCTCAATAACGTGATCGAGGCCGATCACGGAAAGCTCAAGATACTGATCAAGCCGGTGCGCGGTTTCAAATCGATCCCCACGGCCTATGCCACGATCAAGGGATTCGAAGTCATGCGAGCCCTGCGCAAAGGACAGGCTCGCCCCTGGTGCCTGCAGCCCGGCATCAGGGGCGAGGTGCGCCTTGTGGAGAGAGCTTTTGGCATTGGGCCCTCGGCGCTGACGGAGGCCATGGGCATGCTCAACCACCATTTCGCAGCAGCCGCCTGATCGGCGCAGAGCGACAGCCTACCTCTGACTGCCGCCAATCTTTGCAACAGAGCCTTCTATTATATTGAACCCGTCCTCAGCGGCGGGCGCGGAGATACAGACAAGTGCGTCACCGCCCGGAACGGAGAGCACTTCGACCGGGTCGGTGTGGATATGGCCATGCAGGTACAATATTGGCCTTCCGGCTTCCATTAACGAGGCGCGAACCGCTCCAGAGTTGACAAGTTCGGTATAGGGGGCAAGGCGGGTCATGCGCTGAGGGAGCAGGTTGTGATGAGCGACCACGACCAACTGTTCCTCCCGGGGCATCTTACCAGCAGTCTCTACGAGATGCGCTATGCTGTTGTCGGAGAACGCCGGTGTGTCAAACTGGCGGTCGTAGTATGCGCTCAGGACCTTTGGATCACCCGCCGCGATCGCAGCCTCGATTGCAGGCCCCACACTATCACGAAACTCCGCAGGGATGTATTCAACCGCTCCACATCCCCAGCAGCTGTTCATTAATACGACCGCGCACGTCGCATCGGATGGCCCCACATGGCGGATGAGCGATTGCTCGACCGGGATCTGCTCCAATCCGACGGCGCTCAATGCGGCATTGAGCGGGCCGAATTTTGCCGTCATGCTCGGCTTTTTCGCCAAGTTGCGATCAATGTCGTGATTTCCCGGCACGATACCGCAGAAGGTCAACGCGTTGCGACGCCCCTTGCCCAGTTGCAATGCGTTTGCAACGTAAGCCGCGCCCGCCCTATAGCCGTCCAACTTACCAAAGTCGGTCATGTCTCCCATGAGCAGAATTCCATCAATCTCCTCTGCCTCGCACATTCGATAGATGCGCTTGAAGACAGTCTTGATGGGTTGACGAGAAATGACGTTGCGCAGCTCAACTGAGAAAGTACGGTCCTTTTGGTCCACCGACCTTTCAGTGCGAGCAGCCGACGGCAGATGCAGATCGCCAATCTGCAGCAACCTGACGCGCGGTAACCCCAATGTCTATCCCCCGATATTCAACGCTTTAACCTCTTACAGAATTCACCGTGTGCTGCAAGGTGACGCGGGCGAGCATGGCAATCACGTTACACGGCTGTCACTCTCCACACATCCATCCTCACTCCGACGAACACGGCGACCGCCAGCGATCAACCTTTCTACCATTGCTTCGCAGGAAGCCCTTTATACGGCCATCCGAAAGCTCAGGCGACTTGAATGAGCACGTTCGGGCTCTCAACTTTCTATGAGCTGTGAACGGCAGCTTTCTTGATTTGGTGTTTCCTAAGCCGACATTCGGGTACGTCCCCGAGTTTCCAAAAATCTGCTGTGCCTGAAGCCTTTCCGCGATAGCTTCAATGGAAATTTCTGCTCTTTATCAATGGCCGGTCGCGGACCTGATCGATGTGCAGATCTCTCACGAGGATGTCCCGTGGGTTGGGCGGACCAGCCAAAACCGCCCCAGTGTCAGGACCGACGTGGCTGAGCGCTCTGTCGTCTGGACCGAGTGAGGAAGGGCCAGCTTCCCATCTCTGACCCAGCGAACCCAGCAACGGCGACAAGTCGATGAGCTTCTTCGCGATCACATGGACAACCTCGCCCTCACGTTGCACCTGCCCATAGAGTCCCATCATCCGCGCCCCCATGACGATCCGCCGGTTCTGCTCGAACATGCGCGGCCAGATGATGAGATTGGCGATCCCGCTCTCATCCTCGATGGTGATGAACATGACGCCCTTGGCCGATCCCGGCCGCTGCCGGACCAGCACCAGTCCGGCCAGCCAGATATAGCGCCCGTCTTTGGTGCGATCGAGCGCACTGCAAGGCACCATCTTCTGCCGCAGCAATTCCTCGCGCAGGAACGACACCGGATGCTGCCGGAGGGTGAGGCCGACATGGCCATAATCCTCGACCACCTCCCTCCCCTCGCTCATCGGCCGCAGCGCGACGGGCTGCTCGACAATTTCCTGGACGAGCCCGTTCTCCCGCGCGTCAGCGGCAGCAAACAGTGGCAATTGCTCGTCGCGCAGCGCCTTGATCGCCCAAAGCGCCTCCCGCCGCGCCAGGCGCATCGACCCGCGAAACGCATCGGCTTCCGCCAGCCGGTTCAGCGAGCCTATCCCTACCCCGACCCGACGCCATAGCTCCTCTACGCTGACAAACGGTTCATCCGCCCGCGCCACGATGATCCGAGCGGCGTCAGCCTCTTTCAGCCCCGTGACCATCCGCATGCCGAGCCGCACCGCGAACCGATCCCCATCCGCCGGCTCCAGCGTACAATCCCAGCGGGAAGCATTGATGCAGACCGGCCGCACTTCCACCCGGTGCGCGCGGGCATCGGCCACGATCTGTGCCGGTGCATAAAAGCCCATGGGTTGGGCATTCAGCAGGCTCGCACAGAAAATCTCAGGATGCCAGCATTTGAGCCAGCAGGACGCATAGGCGATCAGCGCGAACGACGCCGCATGGCTTTCCGGGAACCCATAACTGCCAAAGCCCTCGAGCTGCCCGAAGGTCTTCTCGGCAAACTCCGCCGTGTAACCGCGCTCGACCATGCCGCTCACCAGCTTTTCCTTGAATTTCGAGACGCCGCCGGTGAACTTGAACGTCGCCATGGCGCGCCGCAGCTGGTCGGCCTCGGATGCGGTGAACCCTGCGCATTCGATCGCGACCCGCATCGCCTGTTCCTGGAACAGCGGCACGCCCAGCGTCTTGCCCAGCACCTTTTCCAGTTCGGGCTTGGGGTATTCGACCTTCTCCTTGCCCGCCCGGCGGCGCAGATAGGGATGGACCATATCCCCCTGGATGGGGCCGGGCCTTACGATCGCCACCTCGATCACCAGATCATAGAAAGTGCGCGGCTTGATATGCGGGAGCATCGCCATCTGCGCCCGGCTCTCGATCTGGAAGGCGCCCAGCGTGTCGGCGGCGCGGATCATCGCATAGGTGCGCGGATCCTCGGGCGGGATCGAAGCCAGGTCCATGCGGATTCCCTTATGTTGTTCCAGAAAATCAAACCCGCGCTTCATCGCCGTCAGCATGCCCAGCGCCAGGCAATCGACCTTCATAAATTTGAGCGCATCGATATCATCCTTGTCCCATTCGATCACCTGCCGGTCCGCCATGGCCGCTGGTTCGATCGGCACCAGCTCATCAAGCCGGTCATGGGTCAGGACAAAGCCGCCGGGATGCTGCGACAAATGCCGCGGCGTGCCGATCAGTTCGCGCGCAAGATCGAGCGCCAGACGCAACCGCCGGTCGGAGAGATTGAGATTGAGCTCCTCGGCATGGCGCTCCTGCACGCCCTCCTCGCTCCACCCCCAGACCTGCCCGGAAAGCGCCTTGATCAGATCTTCCGACAGGCCCAGCGCCTTGCCGACATCCTTGATCGCGCCCTTGGCGCGGTAGCGGATGACGGTCGAACAAAGCGCGCTATGGTCGCGGCCATAGGTGTCGAACACCCATTGCATGACGATCTCGCGCCGCTCATGCTCGAAGTCGACGTCGATATCGGGCGGCTCCTTCCGCTCCTGGCTGATGAACCGCTCGAACAGCAGGTCGGAACGTTCGGGGTCGATCGAGGTGATGCCCAGGACATAGCAGACCGCACTGTTGGCGGCCGATCCCCGCCCCTGGCAGAGAATGTCCCGGCTGCGTGCGAAGCGGACGATGGAGTTCACCGTCAGAAAATAGGGCGCATAGCCAAGCTCTGCGATCAGCCCCAGTTCGTGGCGCAGCAGGCGCGCGACCTTGTCAGGCACGCCCTCGGGATAGCGGACCTTGGCCGCCTCCCAGCTCATCTGCTCCAGCGCCGCCTGCGGCGTCAGGCCCGTTATGCTGGCTTCTTCCGGATATTGATATTTGAGCTCGTCGAGCGAGAAGCGGCAGCGGTCGGCAATTTCGAGCGTCCGCGCCAGCGCCTGGGGATAGCGACCGTAGAGACGGTGCATTTCCGCAGCCGGCATCAAATAGCGGTCGGCATACAGTTCGCGGCGGGCGCCGAGTTCATCGATCGTGCAGCGATGACGGGTGCAGGTCATCACCTCCTGGAGCACCCGGCGGTGCGGATGATGATAGAGAACATCGCCGGTGATCACCGTCGGCACCGCATGCCGTGCGGCCAGGTTGGAGAGATTGTGCAGCCGCAGTTGATCGCCCGGCCGCCGGCGCAGCGTCAGCGCCAGATAGCCTCGTCCGGCAAAGATCCTGGCGAAGCGCGAAATCACGGCTTGCGCCTCCTCCACCTCGCCGGGCAGCAATATGGCGAGCAGCCCTTCGGCAAAATCCGCGACATCGTCCCAGCCGATGATGCACTTGCCCTTCCCGCCCCGCTTTTTGCCGCGGCTGAGCAACCGGCAGAGATGGGCATAGCCGGATCGGTCGATGGGATAGACCAGCAGCGACTGACCTTCGGCAAGATCGAGCCGGCAACCGACGATCAACCGGACGCCGGTGACCTTTGCTGCCTCATGAGCGCGCACGATTCCGGCCAGGCTGTTACGATCGGTAATGGCGAGGGCGTCGAGGCCACAGGCTTCCGCCTGGGTGAACAGCTCCTCGCAGCTCGATGCCCCGCGCAGGAAGGAGAAATGCGAGGCGCATTGGAGTTCAGCATATCGCATGGCGGCACCTGCCGATTCTCACATCATAGCGCATATGTTCGCTATTTGTTCCAATGGGCAGAGAGTCAACGGGCACGGCGGTCACTCCGCCAATTTGAGCGCGATGCTGCCGCTGTCGGCACCATCGGTCCAGGATAAAAGGATCCCCGCCGGAGCCTAACTCAACGGCGGGGCCGAGGTTGAGGGGAGATGTCGCTCCAAGAGTGGGGCGACAAGCTGAAGCTATGCCTTTTCCGTAGCAATTCAAGATGGATTCGTCACCGATCTGAACCGGAAGGCTGGTCGATATGGCAATCCTGCCAGCCCCAGTCACCGCGCTGGACAAAGGCGACATAGTCATCGTCGAGGATCAGCGTCGCGTCCCCGTTGCGAAAATGCTGACCCAGCGACGAAGGCTTGCGGACGAGCACCAGCTCGCTGTCGGCCAGTTGCACATGCGCCTGCCGACCTTCGATCCTAAGCCCAAAGCTGCGGCCCTGCGCGCACACGACACGTAGAGCTTTGTGATGATCGACAGCTTGAGCCGCCGAAGATCCCATCAGCATAAGGATAGCGAGGAGAGGAAGCGCAGGCACGGCAATCTCCACGGCACGCATCATCCCAGGCTCCAACGAATCTGCGCCCCTAATCCTCCGCGGGCGCGCCGGTTCCATTGGCCAGCGCGTTAGCGATCGTCGTCGCAAGGATCTCCTCCGCTTGCGCGCGCACGCCCGCATCCTTGGAGGCAAGGTCATTGCGCAACCATTGCGGCGCGCGCTCCGTGGCGCGCAGAATCTGGTCCTTCACTTTTTCGTCCATTTCAAAGGCCTATGATCAACCCACATTGGCAGGGCAACAGGGCATTGGTGTTCAGCCAAAAAGCCCATGCAGGAACCAGCCCTGTCCGCCGGTCGCGCTGTCCATGCCGTCACCCTGTCGGAACACCCAGTAGCGCGCGCCTGTTTCATCCTCGAGAAGGAAATAATCCCGGACGCTGAGCCACTCCGCTTCGCTCATATGCCATTCGCCATAGATGCGTTCCGGGCCATCGGCCCGCTTCACCCGCCGCCGGATGCCGCGCCAGATAAAATGGACCGGAGGATGATCGGGAAGCAGCGCCATGGTGTCGATCGGTTCAGGCCGCGCGAACAGCCGCGCCGGGCGCGGCCAGCGCTCGGGCCAGCGGAGCAGCGTCGGATCGGCCATGGGCGCGATCCTGGTCACCGACCGTTCGGGGATATCGCTCTCCCGCGCGGCATAGCGATAGAGCCGCTCCTCCCCTACCCTGTTGCCCAATATGTCGACCAGCGCGGCCACATCGGGCACCGGCACATCGCCAAGGTTGGAGATGGTGCGGAAACGCAAAGGCTCGACCGCCGGCGCCGCCAGCAACATGCGCTCCACCCCGAACCCCGGATCGACCGTCTCGATCCGGTCGCAGAGCAGTCGCCCCATCTGCTTGCGGTCCCGGCTGGGCCTTGCAAGCCCGGCACGGATCGCCTCGATCCCATTGTCGACGCGATGGAAACGCAGGTCGAGTCGGCGGGCGCCCACCCCCGCCTCCTCCAACTGCTGGCAGAGCTGGTCCACCAGCTTGTGCGTGTAGCGCGCCAGCGTCTCGGGCGCGCCGATCGGTTCGGCAAAACGCCGCTCGACCTCGATGCGCTCGGGCGCGGCAATGGGCTCGAAGGGTTCCGATGCCCGACCATAGGCCTGGTCGAGCCGTTGGCCCGGCTTGGACCCGAACCGCAGCGCGAGCGAGGCGCGCGGCATGGCCTCCAGATCGGCAATGGTTTCGAGGCCGAGCTTGCTGAGCGACATTATCGTGGCACGGTCGAGGCGTAGCGCGGCAAGCGGAAGATCGCCAATGGCATCGGCCAGTTCCAGCGGGTCGACCACACGAAAGGGGTCAGCGCCATAACGCGCCAATGCATGGGCAGCGCCATAGGCCGGCGCGCAGACGGCGCGTCCCGCCGTTTCCACTTCGGCCAGGCGCTTCAATATGTCGCGCAACACTCCCATAGCTCCCCCATGAGCATGGTCCGCGCCGGTGATGTCGAGCATCAGCCCATCGGGCGGATCGAGCGCGATGATCGGGGCGTAGCGGCGGAGCGACCAGATGGCGAGTCGCTCCAGCGCCTGCCTATCCGCCTCCAGGTCTGCGTCCATGATGAGCAGATCGGGCACCAGCGCCTGCGCCTGGGTCGCGGCCATGCCCGCATGGAGCCCGATCGCGCGCGCGGCCGCATTCGCCGCGGTGAGCACGCGGCGATTACCCTCCATGCCGACCAGGACGAGCGCCGCGTCAGGAGGCGGCGCGTTCCGCCCAAGCCTGCGACGCAGCCGATCGGTCGGCCAGGTCGGCAGGAAGAGCGAGACAACCTGTCGCATCACATGCTTCCACCAGAAAATCAGCGCTCTCGCCCGCGCGGCAGCGGATGAGTTCGACGAACCAGCGATGCCGCCCGACACCCGGCACCGGCAGCAACTCAGAGGGAACCGCCGTCACCCGCCAGCGCGTCGCCGCAGCCGTCGGCTGCCCAAGGTCCGAGGCTTCGGCCGATCGCCGCCAGCGGCGCACCGCGATACCGATCGTGCCGGTGCTTTCCGCCGCCAGTTGCAATCGCCGCGAGGCGGTCATCGACAGCCGCGCGACCTCGGCCACCACGCCACCCAGACCACCATGGCGCAGCCCCTCCTCGAAACAGGAAAGCAGCGCGGTCTCGTCGCGGGCTTCCACATAGATGACCCGGTCGGGATCGAGCCCGGCTTGGGCGATGGCCGGGGCGAACAGATCGGCCTGGGTCATGCACCAGAGGATGCTGCCGCTGATCCGCCCGACAATGCCGGCTGCGAACAAGGCGGCCGCAGCGCCATCGGTCGCTCCCTGCGCGCCGCCCGCCACTTCGTGCAGCGCGCCCAGCGCCAGGCCGCCGCCCGGCAGCTTCGAATCGATCACCTCGATCCCGAACGGCAACACCGACCGCGCCCGGCGATCACCACCCTCGATCTCGGCGATTTTTGCGCGCAGCGCAGCGACATGGGGACGTGCCCCTCTTTCCGTCATGAAGGGCCTCCTATGACTCGGCGGTTGTTTGTTCCTTTTTTGTTCCAAAGGCGCTAAGAGTCAATGGGCCGGAGTCGCACCCCATCGAGGCAGTCGAGACTGGCCTGAAATCATCGAGGAGAATCGCGATGCAGCAACGTCGAAAGCTCAGTCTACGGCTTGGCGCCAAGTCGGCTGAGGCGCCAGAACAAGCGGACTTGTTTGAGACCCCCGGCACCGAATCGACGACACCGCCCGTCGATCCCCGCAAGGATCCGGCGCTCGTCGACGATGATGAGATTCCGTGGTGAAGCCAGAGGACCGGACCATGGACCATATCGATCATATCCGCGAGGCGGTGGCGCAAGCGCTGGAGAAGCGCGGCTTCGACAATCGCGCTTTCCTGCGCGAGATCCGCGAAGGCCGGCGCGATGATGGCCCCTATATGCTGGGCGCTTTAGCCTGGGACGAGCGCGTGAGACATGCAAACCCGTGATGGCATCACCCACGATCATGATCGGCAGACGACCTCCATCTTCGAGGCCGCCCATTGGGGCTATACGGTCAAGGTCGAATGCCGCTGCCGGCGGGTGGGCCTGTTCGAACCCCATGGCCTGTGGTGGAAATTCCACCGCAAAGGTTGGACCGATGATTTTCGCGACGCAGTCCGATGCTTCTACTGCACCAGCTGTTCGAAACGCTATGGTCGCAAGGTCCGCCCAGTCTCGATCGAAACCACCCGGCAACCGCTGCGGATCAAATTTCCCCCTCCCGATGAACGGGAATGGAAAAAGGCCGTGAGCCGACACAGAGGATGAAGCCATGAGCATCAAGGCCGTACCGGAAGAACTGTTCGATATTCCCGATAATCTCTCACCGGGCGAATATCGCCATGTTTGCGCCCAGATCGCGATCCAGGCGGTAACCCATGCCATGGGATCGCGCGAGGTGCAGGAAGGCCATGCCAGTATCGCCATGCCCATGCTGACCGAAGCCCTCGCCATGGGAATCGCGATGCTGATCACCGCGGACGACGATCAGCAAACCCCGCGCGACATGCGGCTATCGGGCGAGCATTTCGGCAAGATGATCGGCGGCTTTGCCGCGATCCTCAAAAATGGCGACGACACGACCGGGACCCAGCTCATGGCGATGCTCGGCGTCACCAAGACAAAACTCAATTGAATGATCGCGCTAACAATCGTTCCCTTTTTCAGTTGAACAATATGATCAATGAAATGGAACGCAGGGCAATAAATTTCGAGAATGAGCCGAATAGCTTTTGAAATGCTGTGTCATTCCGATATAACGGGCGCGTCCTTTATTGCCCGACAGCAAGACGGACGCGCCCTGCACCTATCCCTTGCGTGCAGGGCGCTTTCTATGCGGCAACGCTCACGCAAGCTTCCTGCGACTCCCTTGGTGCCCGGGAGATACAGCTATAATAATCATCGAAGTGAAACGATCCCTGAACGAGCACGAATAGCTGCCAACTCATGCTGGAGAATCGACGAACATCGTCGCACGCAGATCGATGGCTTCTCACCTTTCTGCTATGAATCCGTGACTTATCGCCTTCTTGATTTCGATCAGCACGATTTTGCCGGAACGGCATCACTTGCCGCCGGTTCTTCCCTCGTGTCGCTTCGGCACGCGAGAGGATGCAGATCATGGCAGACCAGAATAGAGACAATCAGATGGGCGGCGGCCAACAGGGCGGACAGCCCGGCCAGAAGCCCGACCAGCAGAATCAGCAGGACGAGCAGCGCCGCCAGCAGGGTGGCGGACAGCAGGAACGTCGCGACGACCAGGATCGCGGCTCTCAGCAGCGCTAACTGCACCCTCGTCACGAAGGAGGGCCGTCATTTTCATGGCGGCCCTTTTTCATGCTATATTTTCTGCCGACATGGCATGGAGGCAGACCATGGAGGATGCTCACAGGGCAGCGGCGCAGGTTGCCGCGCTGACCGACGCGCAGTTGATCGCCATTTGGGCCGGCATTCTCGACCCCGAGGAAATAACCGAGGAGCAGCAGGCCGTCATCGACGAGATGGAACGGCGAAACCTCGATTTCTGATAACAGCATGCAGAATCACAGGATAAGGCGTGTCGAGGCTTCACACCATCACCGTGGGCGCGGCGGAAGTCGCCAAATATTTTGGCGCCGACATGCCCGCACCCATCCCACCGGCCAAGGACATCACCGAGGGCGCGGAGGGGATGGTGGTGTTCGAGAATAAGGGGCGCCGCATTCTTCGTGCCGCGACCTGGGGTTTCCCGCGCCTCACCCGCGAAATGCGCGAACGGGGCGAAGAGCCAGGCCGCATCGGCCTTGTCGCCGATCTCACCAATCCGATGTGGGAGCAGATGGCGGTGGACACCCGCTATCGGTGCCTGATCGTGCTCACCCATTTCTCCAATCCCTCCGGCACGCCCGGTGCCATGACCCGCACTTGGTTTTCCGTGAAGGGGCAGCCGATCATGGCCTGGGCAGGCTTCTGCCGGAACCTGCCGGACCAGGGTCCGGTCTACGCCGGCATGACCATGACGGCCAATGCCGCCATTCCCCCGACCAACGACCGTATGCCGGTCCTCCTCGATCCAACCGACTATCAGCGCTGGCTCTATGGGTCGATCGAGGACGTGATCGCCTTTCAGTTCAGAGCGCCGTTCGCCGCCGAACGCATGATCGTCGAGCCGACCGAGGATTTGTGGCGCAGCGGCAAGGCGCCACCCAGCGGAGGCGCGCAACTAGCGCTGCTTTGAAGGGCCGATTGCGTTTGACGCAATCGCAAGCGGGCGCTTCGCATTTGCGGGTCGCGCCACCCGGTGCCACATGCGCCCTGCCTTTCAGGCATCCTCTCCTAAAACTCAGAAGGCCGGTCTTTGGATCGGCCATTTTTTTGGCTCTCCGCTGCTGATCCCTCCGGTCGACAGATGCCCCCTGCATTGCGCAAACGCGTGCGTGTGATCGGCAGTTTTCTTGAGGTGTCGCCGGTGTTAGCTTGCGGCCATGTGCAATCTTTTCACGGTCCGCAAATCAGCCGCCGAAGTCGCCGCACATTTCGGCGTGCCCCTGCCGGTCACCCAGTTCAACGCGCCCGAAGAGGTC
The DNA here is from genome assembly GCF_001563265.1 of Sphingobium sp. TKS. Classification (NCBI taxonomy): domain Bacteria; kingdom Pseudomonadati; phylum Pseudomonadota; class Alphaproteobacteria; order Sphingomonadales; family Sphingobiaceae; genus Sphingobium; species Sphingobium sp. TKS. Next base: position 69,985 of record NZ_CP005088.1, read on the forward strand.
TATCCCGGATATCCCGGCATGGTCGTCCGCGAGCAGGATGGCGCTCGCGTCCTGCAGAGCATGACATGGGGCTGGCCAGTGCGCCTCAAGGGTATGAAGCCTGAATCCAAGCCCAAACCCGTCAACAATATCGCGGATCTGCGCAAATCCTTCTGGAGCGGCGCTGCACGCAAGCCAGAGTCTCGGTGCTTGATCCCGGTCACCCATTTCGCGGAAGCCGAAGGGTCGAAAGGCGCCAAGACCCGAACCTGGTTCTCGCTGCACGACCGGCCCATCTTTGCCTGGGCGGGCCTTTGGCGTGACAGCGCCGAGTGGGGACCGGTGTTCTCGGGAGCAATGACCGACTGCAATGAGGCGATCCGCCCGATCCACGATCGAATGCCGGTCCTGCTTCATGAGGCTGAATATGACCAGTGGCTCCACGGCAGCTTCGATGACATCTGCGCTTTTCAGGAGCGCTGCTTCCCTGACGAACTGATCGCCATGGAGCGGACGAGCGAGCCATGGAACAAGCCGCGCGCCTCGGCATCCACTGCCGCGACGTTGCTGTGACGGCGGAGCTGGAACGCTGGGCCGAAGCCCTCGCCATCGAGCGTCGCTTTGGCGAACAGGCGACCCAGCATATTGCCGAACGCATCACCGCGCTCGCGGTAGCAGGCGACGATGCGGGAGTGGCCCGCTGGATCGCGATCGCCGACCGCTTCGATCAGCTTCGGGATCGTCCAGATGGGCTCCTCCAATAATATGTGACAGTCCGATTGGAACGGGTTGAGGAATGGCAAGCTCGCAATCTGTCGGCAACCATCCGGTGCAGGCGCTCGAAGGCCTTCCACGAAGCTGCGGCCGGAATGGCGCTAATCCGGCGATCGCCCTGCCCAATGCGTGGCCGCTGGACAGAATCAGCCGGCGGCACATAGACGATCGACATGCCCCAGGAACTCAGCCTCGTCGTCGTTGGCGCGTTGCACCCCAATGCCGATGGATCGAACCGGCTCTTTGAAATACGGATGCTCAATCCTGGTGATGCCATTCGACTGGAACTCGATCCCACAAACAAGGCCGATCCCAGCGCTGTATCGGTGCATTCGGCTCGCGGGTATCAGATCGGCTATCTAAGTGCGGATCGCTGTGGATGGGTCGGAGGCAAAATCCGACAGGGCCAGGATATACGCGCGATCTTCCAGCAGGCGACCAGGGATGGCGCGGTGATCCGCGTCCATCTCGATGGGCAGGAGCCCACTCTGCCTCCGCCGCCAATTGAGCCGGTGGCGCCGAAACTCGGCGCACCGATCTACGAGGGTGATCCAGATTCCGGATTTTGGCCCGATTATATCCCGCCCGACGAATAATCACGCCTCGCGAAATCAGCTTGTCAAAGGGGTGACTGCACGAAAGTGACTTATCTGCACGCTAAGAGCGAACGGACCGGGAACGCTGGGACTTTGTGTTCTTCTCCGTGGCTTCGAGGGCTTTGTAGAGGGCGGTTTTGCCGATCTTGAGGCGCGCGGCGGCCTCGCGAACTGTGAGGCCGGAAGCGATATGTTCGCGCGCCTTGCGGAGCTTGTCAGGTGTGACCACTGGCCGCCGCCCACCGGGGCGACCTCGCTCGCGAGCGGCCTTGAGGCCTGCATGGGTGCGCTCCCGGATCAGATCGCGCTCAAACTGGGCAAGCGAGCCGAAGATGTTGAACACCAGCATCCCGCCCGAAGTGGTGGTGTCGATGTTCTCGGTGAGCGAGCGGAACCCGATACCTCGCGTCGCTAGCTCGCCGACCTTCTCAATCAGATGGCTCATCGAGCGCCCAAGACGGTCGAGTTTCCAAACCACCAGCGTGTCGCCGCTGCGCAGATAGGCGAGCGCCTCGGCCAGGCCGGGCCGATCGGCTTTTGCACCAGATGCGTGATCGTCGAATATCCGGTCGCACCCGGCCGCGTTCAGCGCGTCGAGCTGGAGTGAGAGCTTCTGGTCTGCCGTCGAGACGCGCGCATAGCCGATCAACGCCACATGCAGCCCAATCCTGTCCGTTTTCCCATCATTATCTGATCTTGTCCGAATCGCCGTTATAGGTCCAGAGTTAACGGACATATTCCTGCTGGCCGCCAGAGGACCGTCTGACGGACAAGGACGCGGAAGGAGATAGTGCTTGGCGAGACGGCGACTGGTGAGCGCGGAAATCTGGGCAGGGCATTATGGCGCGCCGCTCGATGAGCGCGAGATTGCGCGGCACTATACGCTGACCGGTGACGACCTGGAAATTGTCGGCCGCCGTCGCGGCGATGCCACCCGGCTCGGCTACGCGATGCTCCTACTCTATATGAGATGGCCTGGCCGTGCGCTGGAAGCGGGTGAAGTCCCGCCCGCTCCTGTGCTCGCCTATGTGGCGCAGCAACTCGGCGTCGCGCCCGAAGCCTTCGCGGACTATGCCCATCGGGACCAGACCCGTCGCGAACATCTCGTTGAAATCCGACGATCGCACGGGTTCAGGATTTTCGACCGCAAGGCTTTCCACGAAGTTGTCGCATTCTCGATCCCGATCGCACAGACCATCGTCCACCCCGGCCAGATGGCGGGGGTCATCGTTGACGAACTTCGGCGCCGGCAGATCCTCCTGCCTTCTTCATCGGTTCTCGAAGCGGTACTCCGGCGTGCTCGCCAGCAGGCCGAACAGCTTACCTATGAAGTGCTCACGAACGGCCTGCGGCCCGATACGCTGCAGGGGCTGGACGATCTGCTGGCCCGACGAACAGGGCAAGCCGCGACATGGCTATCCTGGCTGCGCAATGCACCACAGTCGCCGGCAGCGCGCAACATCCTACGCCTGATCGAACGGCTCACTCATATCCGCGCGCTGGATCTCGATCGCGCCCGTGCCGACATGATCCCGGCTTTGACTTTTGACAGGCTGGCGGACGAAGGCAGCCGGATCACACCCCAGCACCTTGGCGAACTCAATGCCCTGCGCCGCCATGCGACGCTGGCGGCGCAGGGCATCCGTCTTGAGGAAAGCCTGACCGATGCCACCCTGACGATGTTCGACAAGCTGTTGGGCAGCATGTCGCGTCGCGCCGAGAACCGGACCCGTGACAAAGCCCTCAAGACGGTGCGCGAGTTGCAAGGCCATCTCCGGACGCTCACAGGGTCTTGCCGCATTCTCATCGAAGCGCGCACCAACGGTGTGGACTCTCTGGCGCAGATCGAGGCGCTGGATTGGCAGCGCTTCGCCGTGGCGGTCGCGCGGGCCGAAGTACTCGGGCGACCGGAAACCGTCGATCGCACCGCTGAATTGATCGAGCGGCATCGCACGGTGAAGCTCTTTGCCGGTGCCTTTCTCAACACCTTCGAATTTCGCGGCGCCGGTGCGGTGCAGGGACTCCTGTCGGCGCTTACCATCATCGCGGAGCTATACCGGACCGGCAAACGGCGCTTGCCTGATCGCGTGCCGCTGCGCTTTGTGCCCTCCGCATGGCGGCCGTTCGTCCTGCGGGACGGCATCGTCGATCGCGCCGCCTATGAACTATGCGCCTTGTCCCAGCTACGGGAGCGGTTGCGAGCGGGAGACATATGGGTCTCGGGAAGCCGCCAGTTCCGCGATTTCGATAGCTACCTCATCCCGCCGGCCACCTTCGACGCGCTTCGCGAGAAGGGGCCGTTGCCGCTCGCCATCGAAACGGACTTCGATCGTCATATCGAGGAAAGGCGCGCCAGGCTCGACACGGCGATCGAACAGGTGACGGTCCTCGCCCGACAGGGCGAGCTGCCCCAGGTCAGGCTTGACGAAAGCGGCCTTATCATCTCGCCGCTGAAAGCGGCAACGCCACCCGCCACCGAGATTGCCCGTCGCGCTGCCTATGACCGACTGCCGCGCGTGAAGATCACCGATCTCCTGCTTGAGGTCGATGCCTGGACCGGGTTCAGCGAATGCTTCATCCATCGGCGTTCGGGCCGGGAGGCCGACGACCGCAATGCGCTGCTCACCGTCATCCTTGCCGATGGCATCAATCTCGGCCTCACACGCATGGCGGAAACCTGCCGAGGCGCAAGCCTGCGCCAGCTCGCCCATCTCCACGACTGGCACATCAGCGAGGCCGCCTATGGTGAAGCGCTGGGAAGGCTGATCGACGCCCATCGCGCCATGCCGCTCGCCGCGCTGTGGGGAGACGGCACCACCTCGTCGAGCGACGGACAGCAATTCCATGCCGGGGGCCGTGGCGCCGCAATCGGCGACATCAACGCGCGCAGCGGCAACGAACCGGGCGTTGCCTTCTACACCCATGTCTCGGATCGATATGACCCCTTCGCGACCCGGGTAATCGCGGCGACCGCCGGCGAAGCTCCCTATGTGCTGGATGGCTTGCTGTATCAGCAGACCGGCCTGACAATCGAGGAGCACTACACCGATACAGGCGGTGCATCGGACCATGTGTTCGGCCTTATGCCCTTCTTCGGCTACCGCTTCGCGCCGCGCCTGCGCGACATCAAGCAGCGTCGTTTGCACCTCCTTCCCGGCCAGGAAGCCGGCCCCTTGCTTGCCGGCATGACGGCCGAACCGATCGCATTGGGTCATGTCGCGGCGCATTGGGATGAACTGCTGCGGTTCGCCACATCGATACGCACCGGCACCGCCACCGCTTCGGCGATGCTTCGCCGCCTGTCCGCCTATCCGCGACAGAACGGACTGGCCCTCGCGATGCGCGAGCTGGGCCGCCTCGAACGCTCGATCTTCATGCTCGACTGGCTGCGCGACATTGATCTGCGCCGGCGTACCCAGGCGGGCCTCAACAAGGGCGAGGCCCGCAACGCGCTCGCACGCGCGCTCTTCTTCAACCAGCTCGGCGAATTGCGTGATCGGCGGTTCGAGAACCAGACCTATCGCGCCTCCGGCCTCAACCTGCTCGTCGCCGCCATCATCCTGTGGAACACCCGCTATCTCGAAGTGGCGCTGGCTGATATCGGCACGCCCGACGAAATCGCACGTCACGTCGCGCCATTGGGCTGGGAACATATCTCGCTCACCGGCGACTATAGCTGGAATGTTGAAGATCGGCCCGATCCGGATGTCCTGCGGCCACTGCGCGCCATCAGTTCGTTGCTCGCCGCGTAACGTTCACCATACGTTCGCGCTTAGCGTGCGGATGCGTCACTTTCGTGTAGTCACCCCATAAAACGCACTTCCGTGTCGTCGCGCGCGATCGTGCGAGGATCTAGCTTCCAAAAAATCGGCCGCCTAGGAAGCCCGTAGAGCGGCATCGGGCGCTCGACCTCTCCAACCCTGCCGAACGCTCAGAATGACGCCCAGCGGCCCGGAAATCGCCCCTGCCGCGACGTTTCCGCCTCCCCTGCCCTCTCGGCTTGATCGCTGCCCTATCCGCCTGGCTTTTCTGGAAAGCCAATTGCGACGGTGCCGCTGGCGCTGTGGTCGCGGCAGGGGCGCAGCGTTTAAACGATCCCTAATCCAACAAAAAGCGTGCCGGCGAAGCCGGCTCATCATGGGGGATGCCGGGTGGGAGGATCGCAAAGCGATCCGGGGCGGCCGCAGGCCGCGAGCCGGCGGGGGCGAAGCCCCCAAGAGGCGGCGCTTTTCTTCCCTCTGACCGTGCTTCAAGCACTGCGCCAGTGAGTCGCGCTGCCTCTGTCCCGATTTCCGGGACAGGTTGTCCGATCTGGCGGGATGCTGGTGGGTGAAACCACGTCGCGGCAAAAGTTATCCACAGGGCGGCCTAGTGTTAATATATGGGTTAAAGAGTCGTGTTACGGGATTTTGGCGTCTCCGTAAGATACTGAATATAATAGTGAAATCGGCCATTTTTTGGCCTTGGGCGTCAACGGAACCCCGAATCCGGTGACTCCAGAACCCCGAATCTGCGTCAACGAAACCCCGAATCGTCGGCGAGCGTCAATGAAACCCCGAACTTTTTCGTTGCGTCAATGAAACCCCGAATCTACGGTGGCCGTCA
>NZ_CP005089.1 GCF_001563265.1 Sphingobium sp. TKS
ATGACCACTTCCATAGGCGCCGTGCTGCGTAGCACTGGCCTCGCCAAGATCGACCGCGCCTTGCTAGCGCGTGCCGAAAAACCGCGCGTCAAAGTCTGGGCCGGCAGCATCGCCGTAGGCCACGAGAAGCGGGCGAAGGCCTACACGCCGATCCGCAATGCTCGCCAGATGCGCGAGATGATCGAAGCCGCAAAGCTCTACGAGCGGCAGACGCTCGCGCAGCGGCGGACAACCACGCCGCGCATTCGTAACGGTGCGATCGGACAGGCCGGCATCCAGATTATCGAGTTCCTGGCCCGCGTCATCGACTATAGCACCGGCGCGTTGTTCCCCAGCCTTCACACCATCATGGAGGGAACCGGCCTCAGCAAAAATTGCGTCGTTCAGACGCTTTCGCGCCTCAAAGAGGCGCGCATTATCGACTGGTTCCGGCGCTACGAGCCGGTTCCCGATCAAGAAGCGCAAGGCGCTGGCCCGCGCATCAAGCAGGCCACGAACGCCTATCGCTTCCTCTTCCCCGCCTTCCTCTCCAAAATCTTCGCCGCTCGCCGCCGTCGCGGCATCGCGGCTGACCCAGCCCCCGCTTGCGAACAGTATCGCCAGATCGAGGCGGCGCGCGACATGGAGCGCATGAGGGATCAGCTGCCCCTATGGGAGCTAACCCGTGAAGAGCGGGACAAGCGCGAGCTGGCCGATATTCTCGCCAGCTTGGGCGAAGCGATTGAGGCGAAAGAACGTGAGTCATCCGCAAGTGAAGATAACCGGCGGAGATATTTATATTGAATGGCCCTAGTCGGGCCATGCGCGATATTGGCATATATCCCGGCCGTTTGCCCGCCTCCGTGAAATGTGTATAAATCCCAATGTAGGGATACCGTTGACGAAAGAAGTTCGATGCAGATGGACGTCGAAGCACGCGCACGTCGGATCGTAGCGGATATGGGCGGCCACTGGCGCGGCTCATATGGCATGGTTTGCTGCCCAGCCCACAACGACCGCAATCCGTCGCTCCAAGTCACCCCCGGCAAGAAGGCCGTCCTGTTCAAATGTTGGGCCGGTTGCAGCCAGGAAGCCGTATGGTCCGCGCTCAACAGCCGCAAAATCAATCGTCACACCAGCGGCGAGACGGTCGATCGCGCGCCTGAACCCTCGCGCCGGAAGCTCGCCCTGCAACTATGGGATTCCGCCGTGCCGATCGCGGGCACCGCGGCTGAACGCTATCTGCGTTCGCGCGCAATCGACCCGACCGGCCTCAAGGTTCGCTTCGCACCGCGCTGCATCGTTGGCCCGCCCGATGCCCGCGAAGAGCATCCTGCCCTTCTCGTGCCGTTCGAGGCCGATGAAGGCATAATCGCCGTGCAGCGGATCTTGCTCGATCCAGCAACCGGCGAGAAACGCTACCATGCGGCGCTGCGCGAGGCGAAATTGACGCTTGGCCTGGTCCGACATGCCGCCATGCGGATCGGCGGCCAGCCACCCGGCGACGTGCTGCGCCTCGCGGAAGGCTTCGAGGAAGCCGTTTCCGTGTCCCAGCTTAGCGCCGGGAAATTTAAGGTATGGGGCGCGGGCGGCATTCGCCGCTATGGCCTGATCGCGATCCCCGAACGCATCCGCAAAATCGTCATCTACTCGCAACACGGCCAGGAAGCGGCACAGGCCATAGAGGACGCGCGCGGCCACCTCACTGCCAACGACCGCGAATTGAAAATCATCCTCCCGCCAGCCCCGGCGCCGATGGACTGGAACGACATTCTTCAGGAGAAAGCCAGGTGCTGATCCGAGGTTTCAAAAAATGGCCGCGAAATCAGCAAATCGCGTTGCCGATTCTCTCTGTTTTCGCGTTCGGTGCGCTGTTCAATCAGATGCAAGCAAGGAATAGCGAGCCAGTTTCGATCCACGTCGAGAACCCGCGCATTATCGACGGCGATACATTCGAAACGCTCGATAAAAAGCGGGTGCGGTTGTCGGGAATCGATGCGCCGGATGAGGACGGTAAGGGCAATGTGCCCAAGATCGCAGCGCAGCTCTATTTGGAAGAGCTGGTGAAGCAAAATGGCGGCATGGATTGCACCAGCGATTTTCAGGACGAAAAGCTGACGATCGAGCCGATATGCAACACGCGGCGGACAAGCTGGGGCCGGTCTAACCTGTCGTGCCGGTTTCGGTCGAATGGGGCATCTGTTTCGGCAACGATGGTGCGCCATGGATATGCCGTTGATTACAGGCAACATTCAGGGCTGGCCTATGCCCGTTTCATGAAAGATGCAGCCGACGAGCGGCGAGGCCTTTGGGGTGTCGATTACGAGGCGATGAGGAATCTGGCGATCGAGAGGGGCCAGTTGCCGAACAAGTGCAAATGATCGGAGCCGGGAACCTGCCCTATTCCACCCCACGGCTGCGCCGCGCGGCTCCACGGAGCCAGCAAAGCCGTCTCCGCCCATTCGGGTGACGGTCAGGGCTATAAGGGAAGATTAGCATGAATGATGCGATGCGAACGACGATGCAGGCCGCGCCCAGGCACAGTGCATCGCCGCGCGTCGAGGCAATCGCGGCATGGCTGATCGCCGCGCTCATTCTCGCAGGCGGCGGTATCGTTGCACGCCTGATCGTCGATTATCCGCGGCTCCTGCCGAACAGCTATATCGGCTTCCTTATCTACCGCGCTGGACCCACGATTGCGCTGCTATGGGCCTGTGCCGGCGCTGCGATCGCGATCAATGCCGCGACGACACGCCTGATGCTCTTGTCCGCATTGTGCGGATCAATCGTTGCGGTTCTCGCTCTCGCCATTCTCTAGCCGCTAAATGTGCGGCCCTGGGCCGCGCCTTGCCGGTGGTGGCAGCTGCCACCGGGGGGGAACACCAAGGGCACCCGCCCTTTCGTTCCCGAAGCATAATCGACAGGACCGGGTTGCTCGACAAGTTCGGCCAGTTCCGGCGCGCTCACGCGCGCCGGGGCCTCCCTAGTCGCGCCGCCCGCACCACTCCCATCGATTTTGCTTCCCCCTCCCCATCCCGCGCTTCGCCAGCGGGTCAGAGCCGCAGGCCGCAGGCAGCGGCTTCGCCTAAAGGAGTGAAAAATGACCATCCAGACCATCCAACTGAACAAGCTGGCGCTTTCCGACCTCAACGTGCGGAAGGTGAAGCCCAAGGAAATTGAAGCCCTCGCAGCCGACATTCAGGCGCGGGGCGTGCTGCAAAACCTGATCGGCTATGATGAGGACGGCAAGATCAAGATTTGCGCTGGAGGGCGGCGCTACCGGGCCTTGAAGCTGTTGCAGAAGGCAAAGACCATCCCCGGCACTTTCGAGGTTCCCGTTGAAATCCGCAGCAAGGACGAGGCGCTGGAAATCTCTCTTGCCGAGAACGCGCAGCGTGAGGACATGCACCCCGCCGATGCCATCGCCGCCTATCGGGCGATCATCGACAGCGGCAAAGACGTTGACGATGTTGCAGCATCGTTCGGCGTCTCCCCCGCCTATGTCCGCCGCGTGTTGAAGCTGGCGGCGCTGCACCCGACCATTCTCAAAGCCTTCCAGAAAGACGAAATCGGCATGGGCGCGGCGCAGGCTTTCGCGCTGACAGACGATCAGGACCGCCAGCTTGAGGTTTTCAAGCGCACCGGCGACAACGCCCACCAAATCCGCGCCATGCTCACCCAGGAGAAGGTTGCCGATACCGACAAGCATTTTCGCATTGTAGGCGAGGAAGCCTATTGCGCCGCAGGCGGCACCTTCACCACCGATCTTTTCGGAGAACGTCGCTATTGCGATGATGCGGGCCTTGTCATGGACCTTGTGCAAGATCGGCTCGACGCCATCGCCAAGGCGGCGCGCGAAGATGGCTGGCGCGATGCAGAAGGGCAGCTCTACCGGCCTGATTCCTACTGGATGCGCGGCCATCTGGAACCCGCTGGCGAGCGCCATCCGACCGAGGAAGAAACCGCGCAGCTGGTCGAGATCGAGGCGGCAATCGCCAAGCGGGAAAGCGAGGTGGACGAGGACGAGCACGACTATGACGACGAGTTGCGCGCCCTGACCCGCAAGCAGGACGCTATCGTATCGGCTTGCCGCGTCTTCACCGCCGAGCAGAAGGCCGAGCACTCGCTTATCGTCTTCATCGGGCATGACGGTATCGAACAGGTTGCGTTCACGCGCAGCGCCAAGGGCACCGCCGCCGATGGCCCCAAGCCTCCCCGGCCCGACTACTCGCAGAAGGTCATGGATCAGCTGGGCGGCATCCGCACGATGGCGGTTCGGGAAGCCCTTGCCAGCGACCCGGAGCTGGCGCTGGACGTGCTCTTGACGGGCCTATTGGGGCAGGTTCGCGGCAACTCCTATTCGTGGCAACAAGCCGCCGAAATCACCGCCGAGAAGAACCGCTTCCATGTTGACGAGGCGATCATGGGCCATTCCACGATTGCCGACATTGACGAAATCGCGGGGGCCGATCTTGCCCGCTTGGCCGAGACACCCACGCTGGACGACATGCGCCAGATGGACAGCGAAGCGAAATTGCGGCTGCTGGCCTACTGCGTGGCCTCGCAGATCACGAGCCTTTCGTTCCATAGCGACCGCGACCGCCAGCTGGCGCAGATCGTCGGGGCCGCGCAGATCGACATGGCCGACAAGTGGGAACCCAATCAGGTATTCTATGACCAGCTTAGCAAGGCCACGCTCTTGAAGCTGCTGGCCGAAGGTTGCGGCAACGACGCCGCAGAGAATTGCCAGACCATGAAGCGCTCTGATCTTGCCTTGACGGTCAACGAGCGCCTTGCGGGGCGGCGCATCCTGCCCCCCGCCCTTCGACCCTCTGCCTTGCCCGATGCCGCTGATAGCGAAAGCCAAGCGGCATGACGGCATGGGGAGCGCGCTTCACTCCCGCGCTCCCCGCAAACTTGCGGGGCGGTGGCAGCTGCCACCGCACCCATTTTACAGAACGCAGCCGGTAAAATCGGCCGCGTATAATGAGCGGCTAGGGCCGCGCGTTGCCGGTGGTGGCAGCTGCCACCGGGGGAACACCAAGGGCACCCGCCCTTTCGTTCCCGAAGCATAATCGACAGGACCGGGTTGCACGCCAAGTTCGGCCAGTTCCGGCGCGCGCGAGCGCCGGAGCCTCCCTAGCCGTGCCGCCCGCACCACTCCCATCGATTTTGCTTCCCCCTCCCCATCCCGCGCTTCGCCAGCGGGTCAGAGCCGCAGGCCGCAGGCAGCGGCTTCGCCTAAAGGAGTGAAAAATGGCTAAGGAAACGAACCGGATCGACATTTATCAGGCCGTCACCGACGACATTCTTGCGATGCTGGAAGCGGGCACCAAGCCGTGGGTGAAGCCGTGGAGCGGTGGGCCGACCATTCCGCTCCGGCACAATGGGGTCGCCTATCGTGGGATCAACGTCCTCAGCCTTTGGGCCAGCGCTATGCGTCAGGGCTTCGCCTCGCCCTATTGGCTGACCTTCAAACAGGCGTTGGAGCTGGGCGGCAATGTCAGGAAGGGCAGCAAGGGAACCACCATTGTCTATGCCAACAAGCTTGTCGTGAAAGACTCCGAGACGGACAACGAGCGCGCCATTCCGTTCTTGAAACGATACACGGTTTTCAATGCCGATCAGGTCGAAGGACTGGACGGCAAATATCCCGCGCCCGCCCCGATCATCACCAATCCCGAAACCCGCGACGTTGAGCTTGAAGTGATGTTCTCTCGCATCGACGCAACCGTTCGCATCGGCGGATCGCAAGCCTATTACCACACCCGCGACGACTATATCCAAATGCCCGCTTTTGAAGCGTTCCATTCCGCCGACGACTACTATGCCACGCTTGCGCATGAGGCCGTGCATCATGCAGGGCATGAAAGCCGCCTCAACCGAAAAACCCTGATTTCAACGAGTCGCGCCGACTATGCGAGGGACGAACTCGTGGCCGAGCTGGGCGCATCCTTCATCGGCGCGATTGTCGGTTTCAAGGTCGAGGAACGCGAAGACCATGCCGCGTATATCGAGCACTGGTTGACCGCGCTCCGCAACGACAAGCGCGCCATTTTTGAGGCAGCCCGCGAGGCGCAGAACGCCGCCGACTACCTGTTGGCGATGATGACCGACCAAGCGGATTGAATGCCCCGCCCCGCAAAATGCACGAGACGCCGCGCTTGCGCGGCGTCTCATTTCAGGAAAGTGAAATATGGGGGGCTACTCAATGTGGTTTATATACAAATCCCGACATGTTAACTATGGGCGGGAGCAGGTCGTTTTTAGGTGCAAAATGGAAAATATCATCGACACCTACAGGAATCGCATCAAGGCGATGGGGTATGAGCCGCGTCGGCAGGAAGACATTCCTGACGTGATGGCAGCTTATTGCGAAGCAATCGCAAATTGCAAGATTGAAGGACTTGAATTGGTTTCGGATGACCACTCTTTTTGTTTGCTGTTGGTCGAAACCCAAATTCCCGTCGATGTGGCGATTGGTCTGGCGCAGGACTACAACCGTGATGTTCTGTCCCGCCAGAAACTTGCTGCATGATTGGTGAGCGACCCTTACACCTGGCGTAACAGCGACGTTCTTCGGAACAAGCTGGGAATCCGCGACGATAATATTCTCAAGGAGCGAGAAGCTTTCTTCTCGGTTGTCCGGCATGGCGAGCTGATTGTGCAGCGCGCCATGCCGGCGACGAATGCGCGCGAGTATCGCGAACTGCACAATCATCTGTTTCAGGATGTATATGATTGGGCGGGGCGCTTTCGGACTGTGGACATAAGCAAACCCGGCAGCACTTTTGCGCGAGCGCACTTCATTGCCCGCAGCATGGAGCACGAATTTAAGCAGCTGCCCGACCTCCAAACCCTCAAGTCGATGGATCGTGATCGCTTTGCCGATACCATGGGACGGCATATCTCCGAATTAAATGCCGTTCATCCGTTCCGTGAGGGCAATGGTCGTACCATGCGGCTGCACTTGCAGCTACATTCCCTTGCGGCCGAAAAATTCGTCTCGATCCAGGCAATGGGGCCGAAGGACTGGATGGAGGCGAGCCGCGATAGCTTCCATACCGGAAATCACGCCTCCCTCGCCAAAGTTATCCGTGATGCCATGCCCCTCGAACAGAGCCGCGTCGAGCCAGCGCGCGGGCCAGCGGGCATCGCGTTTCCGCCCTCGATGGAATCTCTCATGCCAGCTGGCGAACGGCGCGCTATGAGCATCGAGCAAGCCAAGGATCAGATCAGCCGTTACTTACCTACTGCGCAAACCGTTGCGTCGCGGCAGTATGAGCAGCTTAACCGGATCGCGGAAACGTCCGCTGACATGCGCCAGCTAGCCGCCCGTTCTGCGCAGGAACTCGCCTTTTTCCGTGATCCCAAAGGGCCGATGCACCACCTTCAACTGATCGAACAGCGCCGCTATCATCAAATCGAAGTCAGTTGGTCCGAGGGCATGGACCCGCTGCAACGAGTCCGCGCCATCAGCGCGGGCACTGCTGATTTCCTTTCGAAAATGACCGACCGCGACATTCAGGCCGCCGATCGCGTGCTACGTCTGCAAGTCATGCCTCCCGGCGTCAGTCAGGTTGATCTACGCCTTGCCGCGCAATTCGAGAAAAACTCGCCTGAGCAGAACCGGGCCGATGCCAGGTTCGCGCAATTCCAGCTGGCCATTGATAAGCGCGTCGCCACAGCTACCGAGCGCGGCGCATCGAAGGAACAGCTGGCGCAGATCGTCGAAAGCGCAAAGGCGCATGTCGCCGCAACATTGCGCGAAGGCAAATCACCGACACAGGCGGCCGAGAAATCAAAGGACCGCGAGCGCTGAAAATGAGCGGCCAGGGCCGCGCGCCTAGTAGTCTGTCAGCTGCCACATAGGATCGAGCGGCCCAGGGCCGCGCCCCGTCAGTAGTGGCAGTTGCCACCGGGGGGAACACCAAGGGCACCCGCCCTTTCGTTCCCGAAGCATAATCGACAGGACCGGGTTGCACGCCAAGTTCGGCCAGTTCCGGCGCGCTCCCGCGCGCCGGGGCCTCCCTAGACGCGCCGCCCGCACCACTCCCATCGATTTTGCTTCCCCCTCCCCATCCCGCGCTTCGCCAGCGGGTCAGAGCCGCAGGCCGCAGGCAGCGGCTTCGCCTAAAGGAGTGAGGAAAATGGAAGCGACAACTGACCAGATCGCCACCATCGCGGCGCTGAACGACATTGCGCGGCGAACGATGGGTGTGACTTGTCGCACCGTGATTACGCAAGGCATCGCGGCGCTGGACGAGAACACGCAGTCCGACATTCTCAAGATGATCGAGGGCTTTGAGGATTTCACACCCGACAACGACCCGCACGGCGAGCATGACGCCGGTTTCCTTTATCGTGATGTGATCGGCCAATGGCATACCCGCTGGACTGACGACAGCACGCGCCCAGCCCTCTCGGTCATGTGGAAGTTCGACTTGTATGATCCGGGCCTTGTCAAGATCGCATTGAACGGTTCCTTCTGTTGACGCGTTGGGGGCCCCCACACGCAATGCTCAAGGATTGGCTTCATTCGTTCCGAGGTCAGCTGATGCACTATCCGTGCATAGACTTGTATCCGGTCGCGGCCGTTCCCGCGCACCATAATCCGTATTCACATCCCCGGATCGAGCAAAGGCGGATGCGGACCAAACTACTACTGGGCGTTTTCAGGCGCCATCAACTTTCCCGGTCACGCATCACACCAATCCGCGTCGCCTTATCGAGCCTGTTGCAACATAGGCATCAGGCGGCGCGGAGCTCGGCACCTTGAGGGACCAGACCGGTCTCCACAAAGCGCCAAAGCGCGATCAACAATTTTCGGGCGAGCGCAACGATCCCCACCTTTGCCGCGCGAGCGCCGTTGCCTTTGAACCGGTTGCGATACCAAACGGTCAGTTCGCTACTTGGCTGATATTTCAACCAACACCAGGCAAGTTCCACCATCTGCACACGTGTGCTTCGGTTACCGGCTTTGCTGATGCCCTGATCACGCGACACGTCGCCGCTGGCGAAGGGCGCCGGAGCTAACCCAAGGAAGGCCGCGACGTGTCGTCGGCTTTCGAACTTTCGGCAAAAAACCTCAGCAACCAACATTGCCGCGCTGTTCGGACCAATGCCCTTCAGCTGCTCAAGGCGAACCGCTTTCTCTCGGCATGGGAAGGTAGACTCCTCATGGAGCACAACTTCAGCGCGGTCCCGCTCGATGTCCTTGATCTGATCGTTGAGCAACGCGAGCCGTTCGAAACAGCGCTCAATTTGTCGACGAAGGTTTGGTGGCAAAGGCCGCCCATCGCCGGTGCGCATGTCGTCGAGCTGTTTTGACCAGTCACCGCCCTTGATGGCTTTGACAGATCGTATGCCCTGTAATGCAAGTAGCCCCCTGATCCGAGAGATAATTCGGGTGCGCTCGTGCACGAGATCGCCGCGCTCTCGCATTACTCTGCGCGCGTCCTCCTCCTCGGGGGAGGGCACGTCCACGACACGGCACACGCTTTTGTCGCCAGCGAGATAGGCTTTGAGGATTCCGATCATTGCTTCGGCGTCGATCCGGTCGGTTTTTGCGCGCCTGCCTCGCCGCGACACGAGGAAGCTGGCGGGATCCAGCACATATGTATCGATATCGTTCGACCGCAGTAGCCTTGCGAGCCAGAAGCCATCATATCCAATCTCGAAGCACAGGCGAATGGCGGCAGGTTCACCGATACGATCAGCGGCCTTGCACTCAAGATTGCGAAGGTGACTGATCAGTGCCGCGCTGTTCCCGGCAGGAATTGTCCGTAGCGAAGGCTTCGCGGCTCCTGGCGAGAGCGAAGCAACAAGCCAGTTGCGCTTGCTGAGCTCAACGCTGACAATGACAGAAGTCTTGGGGCAGTAATCTGACGACGAGTTCTCCATTTAGCGTTCTCCGTGGGGTTTGACGGAACAACGGCATAGCCGATCCGGCCTGCATAGGATCTATTACGACCGCGATCTTGAATTTGGCAGCGCCGAACCGTGGAATCCCGATGCCACAACCCGCGTGCTCACCATTCTCCTAACCAGTGAATATTGAGGGAGGCCATCATGACCAAATCGCCCCCGGTTATCGAGCTTAGCTGGCGTGATGAGAATTATGGTTCCGTCTGCGCCGTCGCCGCTTTCCGCAACTATGCGGGCACACTGGATTGGAGCGACCGCACCCACCAGCGGTTTCGCGGATGCCTGAAACGTGCAGGCTTCGCGTTCCATTGGGGGCGATGCAGCTATATCGCCACCAGCGGCACCCGCGAAGAGAGGCAGCACGCCCTTTGTGACGAGCTGGCCCGCGCAGGATTCCAGATCGACAGCGGCGACGTGAGGGCAGAGGCATGAACCGCGAACGCCGCAAGCAGATCGCCGCCGCCCGCGTGCTGATCGACAAGGGCAAAGCCCTGTTGGATGAGGCGCGCGACATGCTTGAAACCGTCAAGGATGACGAACAGGCCGCCCGCGAGAATCTACCACCCAGCCTTGAGGACAGCGAACGTGCGCAGGCGATGGACGCCGCAGTTTCCGAACTGGAAAGCGCGATTTCAGCCCTTGAAGACTTCGACGCCGACGAGATCGGCACAAACCTCGACACCGCCAGCGAATAGGAAGGATTGACCATGCAACCCATGCGCCACCTAGATCGAGACACGCGCCGCGCCCGCCTTCTGGCGGCGCGCACGCGCCCCGTCGGCGGCATCAACCGGCGCGGCATCTTCACCGGCCATTGGGACGGCGGCGATGTTGTGCGCCAGTTTCGCGGCGACAACGGATCATGGATCGGCCTTGCCGCCTACAAGGCGAAAGAAGAGCCGGAGCCGCAGCCATGAAAATCAGCAACACGGCGAGCGCCGTTCGCGTCACCCTCTCGCCTACCGAGATCAGCGATTTGCAATTTGTGATCGAGGCGGCCGAGCGCGCGGGGCATTATATGCCCGCGCGCGTCCCCAACATCATGGCGGCGCTGACGCGCAGCGCCGACGATGTTCGGATGAAACAGGCGATGAAGCGGGCGGAAAAAGATCGCGTAACGCGGATCGAGCAGGACCGGCGCGCGCGCGAACGCCAATTCATGCTAGGCGACCGATACAGCGTCATGGCGAGCCGCGCCGACTACGCCGATGCGTCTTCCGATCCGGACGCGCGCCAATGGGTTGACCTAGTGTTTCATGAAATCATGCAGAGGCCGCTTCCCGATCAATACGAACTCCGGCGCGACGTGTGGCGTGTCCACGTTGTCCAACTGGACGGCGGCACGCTCGGCGCTGTTGTAGGCGGCGATTGCACTCAAACCGCCGACCCCGCCGAAATTGCTTCCGTAGCGGAGCAGCTGATCGCCCGCTTCGAGGGCAGAGCTTGACGCGCGTGGAGCGGTGGCAGCTGCCACCGCTCCAGAGAGATCTAGAATTTGGTGATGAGAGGCAGCAGCGCCGCCGCTTGGCTTCCCAGGACCGGCACCCAATAATTCGCGGCGCGGTAATCAGGGCCATGATCGACCGCCATCACCCCAAAGACATATCCGATCATCGGCAGCGTCCACAGCAGACGCCCGCCCAGGTCCACGCCCATCAACACCAGCGCAACGCCGAGCACGGCCCAAAGCGGAATCAGTCGTTCCATGATTTCGCGATGACGGACTATTCGCCATGCGCTTTCCCGGTCATCGGCGCTAACCTGCGATACGAGGCCCATAGCTTCCCCTTTTCATCAACGGTCGCCGGCGATCATCCAATGGCTTCACGAAAATGTGAAGAGCGTTTCGCGCGCATTGTCGTCAATCCGTTGTATAGCCTTCATCGAGCGAGGGCGAAGGACTGTGACAGCGGCCTTTCGCAAATCCTCTCGCTCAAAGGAGGTGATGTGATCCCACATTTCCCAAGTAAGGCGCTGATTTCGCTGTCCTGACCATTATATTTCCTATATAAAACATGGTGTTGAAGGCTGCGAGGGGCGCGTTTCATGGATCACCCAGAGGGTGCGGGCTTGCAACGGGCAGATCGGGTGGATTTCGACCCTCGCGTGCGGCTGGAATTTCGCGGCACGCAGCTCAGTTCCGACGGCGGCCTTCTGGTGATGCGCGAGCTTGATGACGCGCTCGGGTTGTCCGATTTGGCGTCAGCGGCGCTGCGCGATACTCGCTCTGGCAAGAACACGGTCCATCGGCTCGACGGCCTGTTCCGGCAATCAGTCTTTGGGCGGCTGGCCGGATACGAGGATGTCAACGACGCCAACCGTCTCGCCTGCGATCCGGTCATGCGCCAAGTTGTCGGCGGCAGAGCGGTCGATGCACAAGCGGCCTCGGCATCGCAGATGGGACGGTTCGAGACCGAGACGCTGGCTCTGGCCGGGAACCGTGCCGCGCTGGCCGACCTGAACGGGCAATGGATCGACCGGTTCCATGACCGTAACGGGCTGAAGTACATCGTTCTGGACATGGACAGCTCGGTCAGCCCGACCCATGGCGACCAGGAAGGGTCCGCCTGGAATGGCCATTTCGACTGTAGCTGCTATCACCCCAACTTTCTGTTCAACCAGTTCGGGATGCTGGAACGCTGCGCCCTGCGCCATGGCAACGTCCACAGCGCCGATGGCTGGCGTGATGTTCTCGACCCCGTCATTGCGCGCTACGCGGAGCGCGACCTTGGTGGCAGGTTCTTCCGGGCCGATGCTGCCTACGCGATCCCGGCGATCTATGAGCGATTGGAAGAAGCGCGGTTCTTCTACGCCATCCGGCTGCCCGCAAACGCGGTCCTCAAGGACAAGATCGCGCATCGGCTAACGCGCCCTGTCGGGCGGCCGTCACTGACCAAGGTCAAGCGGTTCTTCGAGGAATTCGAGTATCAGGCGGCGTCCTGGGACAAGGAACGCCGGGTGATCGCCAAGATCGAATGGCATCCGGGCGAACTGTTCCCGCGTGTCGGCTTCATCGTCACCAACCTGCCGATGGAGCCGGACTGGGTGGTGCGGTTCTACAACCAGCGCGGCACCGCCGAGCAGCACATCAAAGAGGGCAAATACGCCTTTCGCTGGACGCGGCTGTCGTGCCGGAAGTTCCGCGACAATGAGGTGCGGCTGCAACTGCACGCCCTGGCGTACAACCTGGCCACCTTCTTGCGCTGCATCGAGCTGCCCGAGGCCATGGCCGACTGGTCGTTGACCAGCCTGCAACTGAAGCTGATCAAGATCGGGGCACGTGTGGTCCGTCACGCCCGCACCATCACCTTCCAGCTGGCCGAGGTCGCTGTCACCGGCACGATGGTACGCGCCATCCTCGCCGCTATCCGCCGATTGCGAGCGCCACCGCTATGCGCATGATCGCGATCCACGCTCAAACTGAACGAAAGCGGCTGGACAGATCTGTCCGCTGCGCTGAAAAACGCCGCCCCTGGGCAAGGAAACAGCGGCTTCGCGGTCTGATCCGTCCAGATCCAGCAGTCTGCGCGACCGCAGGTGCCGCTTGCGGCAGAAAATCCTTGTCTAGCGCTCGGATACAGGCGATCTTCACCTCAAACGCCACGCCACTTGGGGAATGCAGGATCACAGCCATTACCGCTGCAATTACGGCCTCTATTTCCGTTTCTGGGACCGGCTGTGCGGCACCGACGCGGGGATCGCCGCGTTTCCGCCGTGAATGGCGAAGTTGAGCAAGGGCCGGTCGCTTGGGCCATTTCGGGAGGCGAGAAAATTTGATGGACGATTCCCCTGCCGGAACGCTGGCCGCTCGAACCGCTGCCCGGGAGCATGAACGGCCCTTCGGCGTCCGTTTCGTAACGCCGCTGGCGCTGGGCGCGGTTCTCAATCCGATCAATTCGACCGCCATTTCGATAGTCATCGTCCCCATCGCGCGGCACTATCATGCCAGCGTCGCCGATACCGGCTGGCTGATCGGCGCCATCTACCTCAGCAGCGCCGTCGCGCAGCCTGTGATGGGGCGCATGGCCGATGTGCTGGGCGCGCGCCGCATCTATTTCATTTCCCTGTTCACCGTCGCGCTGGCCAGTGTCGTCGGCATGGTGGCGGGCTCCCTGCTGGCCCTGATCATGGCGCGGGTCGCGCTGGGCGTGGGAACATCGGGCGCTTATCCCGCGGCGATGCGCATCTTCCGTCTTCGCGGGGACAGGCTGGGCACCGAGCCGCCGCGCGGGGCGCTCGGCATATTGGCGTTCGCGGCGGCGGCCACGGCCATTTTTGGTCCGGCATTGGGCGGCATATTGTCCGACGCCTTCGGGTGGCGCGCGATCTTCGCCCTCAACCTGCCTTTCGTGCTGCTGATCGCCATCCTCGTCATCGCCTGGATTCCGGAATATGAGCCCTATGTGTCCGCCAGGGCAGGCACCCTGTTGCGGGAGCTCGACCTGATCGGCATCGGGCTTTTCTCGATCTTCCTGATCGGTTTCATGCTCTGTCTGATGGGCATGGGCATATGGTATGCCCTGCCCGTCTGCATCGCCGCCCTGGCGACGCTGATCCTGCATTCGCTGAAACGCACCCAGCCCTTTCTCGATATCCGGATGCTGATGCGCAACCGGTCGCTTTCCTTGACCTATGTCCGACATCTGGGCTTTCAGATCGTCATCTATTCGATCTTCTTCGGCTTTCCCCAATGGGTGGAGGCGTCGGCGGGATACAGCCCCACGGAAGCGGGGCTGATCACGATCCCCATGTATGTTCTCTCTGCCCTGGGCGCTCTGGCCGGGGGGCGTCTCAGGAGCCTGCGCGCCGCCTTTACGCTGAGCGCGGCGTCGGCGCTCGTGGGATGCATATTGCTCTTCTTCCTTCATGCGCATTCGGCGGGCTGGATCATTGCCTGTTCCGTCATGTTCTTCGGCATTCCCACCGGCCTGACCAGCGTCGCGTCCCAGACGGCCGTCTATGTGCAGAGCGAGACGAGCGAAATCGGCGCGGCGTCGGGATTTTTGCGGACGGCGCAATATCTGGGCGCTTTGACTTCCACCAGCCTGCTCAGTCTCGCCTATGGCCATGAGGCGAGCGATGCGGGCATCCAACAGCTTGCCCTCATCCTGGGCGTCTGCACCGCCGTCATCCTTGTCGGCACACTGATCGACCGCAGCTTGTCGCGGGACAACGCCTGACGGAATGCGGGGGCGGTCCCGCCGATTTCCTGCTTGTATCGGCGGCGGCGTTTGGAAAGGATCGGTGGTTGACGGACTCGGCGATAACTGAATAAATGAATATCCAATTATATAACGCGCCGATGGGGCGCTGAACCTGCATGGAGAGAGGTTCCATCCATGAGTAAACTGCTTTTCATCGATGGCGGCTGGCATTCCGGTGAAGCGGGGGAGCGTCCGATCACCGATCCGGCGACCGGGCAGACCGTCGGCATGTGCCCCATTGCGAGCGACGCCCAGATCGACGCCGCGCTGGCGTCGGCGGAGCGGGGATTTGCGATCTGGAGGGCGACCAGCGCTTTGGAACGGAGCAATATCCTATGAGACGACCGAGGCAGAAGCGGCCCCGGCCTATCATATCACGCCCGCTAAGAACTTCGGCGCGTTCATGACTTCCCCGGAGATCGCCGCCCAGGTCATCGAACATGCGAGGATCAGCACAGGCCAGCGCGTTCTAGAGCCTAGCGCGGGAAAGGCCGCGCTTGCTTCGGCCGCGCGCAACGCTGGTGCCGATGTAACTTGCGTGGAGCTGCAACCCGGCTTCGCCCACGAACTACGCGTAATCCACGGCTTTGCCGATGCGATCGAGGGCGATTTTCTCGCATTGGACCCGGCCCATTACGCACCGTTCGACGCGGTGATAATGAACCCGCCTTTTGATCGAGGCCGCGACTGTGACCATGTGCGCCATGCCCTCGCCTTTCTCAAACCGGGAGGCGTGCTGGTGGCAATCATGAGCGCGCGGGCAGAGTATGGCGAGGATCAGCGCCACAAGGCGCTACACCGCATGATCGCTGGTTGCGAGGCGATCTATTTCCACGGTCGCAAATGGATCGACCTTCCCCCCGGTTCTTTCGCCCACGCCGGAACCAACGTGAACACTGTTTTGCTTGCGATCCGCAAGCCGGGTTGATCGGTGCAGGCGGTGGCAGCTGCCACCGCCTGTCCTGGCGCAGATTGAGGCGGCAAGCCGCCGCGCTGATTTGTCGCGTTTGGGGCCTGTTCCTGCCCCCTGCCGCAAGGGCTAGACCGTCTCCGCCGCTGCGCGGCTCCGCTTGGCGACCAGGCGGGTTTCCCCGCCCTTCCTTCGCTGCGCTCCGTGCAGGGCGGGTGATCCCCCTCCCCCCTGATCGGCCCCGTTTGCGGCATTCCCCGGCCCAGCGTCGCCCGCTTTCGGCAGAAGTCGATGACCCGTCATCGCCTTCGGCTCAATTAGGAAGGGAAAGCCCATGAAAATCCGTATCTACCGCCAGACCGAGCAGGACTTTGACCGGATCGAGATCGAGGGCGCGACCTTTGAAACCATCGTCAGCCGGGCAGCGGTCGAGGGGCTTCAATGCAGCGGTTACGACAGCAATCCGAGCCAGCGGCCTGAGTTGCAGGGCGCACCGAAATTCAAGGGCGTTTGCGGTCCTATGTGGGATGGCGATGCGATCCGCTACGAGTGCAGCGCCACCTATGCGGAGTTGAGCGCATGAGCGCCGCCGCCGCGATACGCACCGCGCAGGCCGACCAGCTGGGCGACCAGATCATTGCCGCAGGCTTCGCGCCAAACGGCTTTGTGCTGGACATTAACGGGGCGCTTGATGTGCCCCGCGACTTTCCCCTTTCCGCGCCGTGGAATCTGCCGTCGCGCCTGTTTCAGTTCCCCATCGAGGTCATCCGCGCAGAGCAGGACGAGCCGCGCAAGATCGGCCTTCGCCATCCTTTGCTTGCCGCCCATCCTTTCGTGCAACACGTCGAGCGTGCGCTTGGGATCGAGATCGCCCGCGATGGCGTGACGAACCGCCACGGCTACAGCAACCGCGTTCATTCGCTCTGGCATCATGCGGTGGACCTTATCAGCGCCGGGAAATGGCGCGAATTGCTCGCCACGCAGGAGTTCACCGAGCCGCGCAATATCTTCAATGCCGTTGTCTATGGCCTTCGCTATTCGGACCACGCCGACAGGAAGGCGAGCGGCCACATCAGCACCGTCGAGGCCCGCCAGATCATGCGGGAAATGGGAGCTACCGAGCCGACCGACCGCGCCGCGTTGCTTCGCAGCTTTTCCGCGCCGTCGCCCTGCCAGCAGGAACGCGGGGCCGAGCATTGGCCGATCAATCTTCACGGACCTTGCGCCGAGGATAAGGCATGGTCTTTCATCATCGGGATCGAGGATGGTTGGTTTTCCTATGACCGTTCCGGGCATCTGCAATGGTCCCCCATGGGCCGCGACCGTTACGCGGCAGGCGATAGCGCCAGCTTTACCGAGGCGAGCGGCCAGACCGCTTTCGCCTTTTGAGGGGATCGAGCATGGCCCGCCATTGCATCCGCGAACCTCGCTACGTTCCCCCGGTGCAGCGCATCGGGGAGCAACCCGACTTGTTCGGTGGACCGACCCTTAGCCACGTTGCCGAGCGCCAAGGACCGCCGAAAGGATGGCAGCGCCAATTGCAGAAATGGGGCCGCTGCACCGTCATTGCCGATCTTGAGGCAGCGCCGCCGTCTGTCATCGACCCTCCCCCGTCCCCGTCTCCGGTTTTCCTTGTCGCTTGCGTTGCTGCGAAGCTGGACCGCCCCGCCCCGGCGCGCGATCTTTACGCATCGCCATGGTTCCAGAAGGCCCGTGCCTATGTCGAACGACAGGGCGGCGCATGGTTCATCCTGTCAGCAAAGCATGGCCTGATCGCCCCGGAAACCGTCATCGCGCCCTATGACGAAACGCTAGGCGCGATGAAGGCAGGCGCGCGCCGCCTTTGGGGCGCGCGCGTGATCGAAGCAATGGCCGAGCAGATCGACGCCGCCGCGCCGCTGATCGTTCTCGCAGGCCGCAACTATCGCGATCCCCTTTGGCCGCAGATCGAACGGCGCGCATCGGTTCCGATGGAGGGGCTTGGAATCGGTCAGCAGCTCGCTTGGTTGAGCGACAACTGAGAGCGAGAATTGTCGCGGTCCATGCGCAACTTCGCACGATGCGCTTCGAGGGGGCATCTGTTTGTCGCGCCGCCCTTTCAATCTATCCAACGCCATTTGGCGTTGTGAGTTTGAGGATTATAGGCCCAGCAACGGCCCAAGCCCCCCGGTAGGGCCGCCCACTCTCGGCAAGCGCAAATGGCGTAGTTTGCGCTTGCCGGGAGACCAGTTGCCCTCTCTATATGGCAAGGTGACTGCCCTCTCACCGACAGCGCCCTTGTGGACCCAAGATCAGGCCATCGCCTATGAGGCGGCCCTTGAGGCCATCAACGACGTTATCGCCGGTTACAGTGAGCAGATCGCGCTCGAGCATGGTTGCGTAGCGCCGAACGCGGCGCGGATCGCTTGGCTCGAAATGCGGACGGATCAGGCATCGGCCACCGGCCATGCGCTCAATGTGGTGGATGATGAGAATGTCCGGCAAACGCTGCTGGAATACAGCGCGATCGTTCGGGCGCGAGACGGCGCAGGGTGAAGGTCCGCTCGATGGGCGGGCGTTAGTTTGTTAAATCCCCCCGTCAGTGTCTTCCTAGCATGAGGGCTGCACCAGGCCGCATCAAGGATCGGCGGTTCCCCCAATTTGCTGCGCAAATCGGCTCCCCCACCGCCCGCTAGCGCGGCCGCTTCGCGGTCCCTGACCCGACCCGGCGCTGCCCTCCCCTTGGCCTTGCCAATTCCGGCAACAAGGAGGTTGTTATGTCTCATCGTCTGTTCGCTCAGCTGGCTTTCGAGCGTGCGCTTGGAAATGCTGCGATCGAGGCGCTGGCGACCGCGTTGAACGATAAGGATCATTTCGACGCGGAAAGCATGTGGCCGAAAGACCCGATGTTTATCGGCAAGACGAGTGCTGACATCGAGGCGGTTGCGGCCGAGCTGGGCCAGATCATCGAGGACCGTATAAAGGACGTGCTCGACGGCCCCGGCATCCGCAACATCGAGCGCGGCGAATGCGTCTATCCGCAAGTCGTCGCGGTCGTGCTGGCGGCCAAGGCGAAGCGCGGCCAATCCGGCTGACGCCGGAGGGGCGGGCTAACCCCGCCCCCTTTCGCCCGCTGGGCGAAACCGATGATCTCGGTGCCATGCAGAGCGCGGGGCGGGGCATCGAACCCCGCCCCGCGCAATCTCTTCTCTCTGTGTGTCGTGGCATTTTGGCATGGGTGCGCGCCAGCTTTCAAGGATCGGCGGTCCCCCCAATTTGCTGCGCAAATCGGCTCCCCCACCGCCCGCTAACGCGGCCGCTTCGCGGTCCCTGACAGCCGGCGCCGGTGCCCATGCCGGGTGTCTCCCGTCACCAACGAGAAGGAGAACCGGATGCACATCAAATTGTTTAGAGCACTGAAAGCGGCTAATCTGTCCGACGACGCCGCAGCGGAAGTTGTAGAGGCTATTGAGGAGTATATCGCCGTGAAGGTTCAGGAGGCGAACAAGGGAATCGAAAGCAAGCTGACGGCACAAACTTGGGTCATCGGCAGCGTCGGTTTCGTCCTCGCAGTCATCGGCCTCGCGCCCGCTTTCATCAAACTGTTCCAGTAAGACAAAGGGAGGCTTCGGCCTCCCTTTTTTTGCCGAACCGCCTGATTGTCAGGAGACGCAAATTGACCGACTTCGCACAAGCACGGCTCGATATGTTCGAGAGCGGTTTATTCGGCCAGGGCAATGCTTTCTGGCGCTGGATCGCCACGGACGAGGCGCGGCCCTATCTGACCGCTTTCGCCGTCGATCGCGCGCCACCCAGCGGAAGCGAGTTTTTCGCGGCCGATCTTAGCGCCGAGGATCTACTTGATTCCGAACACCTGGCCGAGCTGGCCCAGAAGATCGAAGCGGCTCACGGCTACCCCAAGACAGGAGAACGACAGTGACCGCATCACTCGCCGAGCGTCGCAGTCCGCTCACCATCAAGCCCGACCCGTCCAAGGCCGCGCAGGCGTGCCGCCTGCTGATCCGCGCCTATCTTGACGGCCCCGATGGCGTCGAATGGTCGGACGTCCAAGACGCCCTGACCGTCGCCCTGCAAGCCTTTCACTTGCCGGAGACGTTCGTTGAAACCGAGGGCGGACGATGGCAGTAAGGCACAGCACTTCGCGCCGTGGCTTCCGAAACACGCAGGAGAATTCAATGCGGAACATCGCTCTAGTCCTGGCATTACTTGCCACCACTGGCCCCGTAGCAGCGCAGGATTACCTAGGCACGCATCTCGACTCGGTTCGAGACGAAACACTGCGTCGTCACCAACAGGACATGGTGACGGACAGGCCTGGCGAGAGAAGGTCCAAGGCGCCTCCGCGTACCACGCCGTCACGGCAGGTTTCGCAGGCCGAGCGGCAAGCCGCCTTCTCTAGAAACAAGGCCGAGTATCGTCGCAGGATGCTGCGGGACGGCCCCGCCGCAGCGAACCGATGGCTGGACGAGCAGGCTGGCGCAGCCCCGGCCGACGCCCGTCCGAGGGCGACAACGCGCACCGGCAAGACGAGCTGCAAGAAGGTTCGCTGGGTCAATCGCGCGACGCCGGGATTCGGTGGAGGCCCGATGACAATGAGCCGGGTCGCCGTCTGCGCGGACTAGTTTGCGAGGGACGCGATCCGCCCCGACCCGGCACGACTTAAGCGCTTAAGCGAAGCCGCCCCTCGGGGCGGCCTGGTTCGCCTATCGCGACCCCGGCGTTGCGCCGGCGTCGGGTTCCTTGTTCGCAGCTCCGGCCGGCGGCCGCGTAGCATGCTCCGCACAGCTCACCCCTTCATTCCCTGCATTACAACCAGCTCCATCATTCTGCTGCACCACCACCAGGCGTGCCGTTGAGCTGTTGTTGCCGGGGTTAGGATCCACGACCCCCGCAGGTGGAGTCACCGTGGCCGTGCTGACTAGCCGCAGCCGCCTAGCGGCCCGCAGCGGTGGCCGGGGAACCGGCCACCGCACCCGCAATCCGAGACAGGAGCCACGCCATGAGCAACGACACCGAGACGGCAGCCCGTGCCCTGGTCGAAGCCACCCGCAGCGGCAAGCTCGGCGACGCCTACCGCGTCCTGGACAAACGCCCCGTGGACGAGGTGCAGGCAATCGCCTTGCAGGCCGGATTCTCGTGCATCAGCCGCACCAACCGGCGCAGCTTCATGGTGCACATCGTCCGCCAGGTGGCGGACGCCGCCCGCAACAAGACCGACGGCTACGGCCTGCGCGACCTCGCCGCCAAGGCGGCGCGCTGACGCCCGCCGCCAAGGGCCGTGACCGGCCCCTTAGCGCCGTGCGCGCCGGGGTTATTTGCGAGTAGCTGTGCGCTGTTGCTCCGCCACGTCGCGGATCATAGCTGCCCAGCATCCCAAGATCATGCCCTCTTCATTATCGACTTCGCTTGTGGCGACCGCATAGATACCCAGCAAGTTTGCAACCTCGCTCGCCTCGACAATGCCTTGGCGCGCAAGCAGCGTGGCAAACATCGAGAGTGCTCCCCCCATTGCCCGCACCAGCGGCGCATCTTGTAGCAGTCGGTCAAATTCGCGGGGCGGGTTACTGGACATAGATTGTTCCGATCAAATTAAGCGACTGCCTTTCAGGACTTATCGCGGGAAGTGCTATCCGCTGCCAATAATTCGACAACCGATAATCCGAAAACATCGGCAAGGCTCTCCAAGGTAGCAAGCGTTGGATTACCATGTCCGCGCACCATGTATGAAATATGTGACGCCGCAACGCCCGAGCGTTCGGACAACTCCCCTTGAGTTATGCCTAGTTTCTTTAGTTCGCGAGCGATGTTGGCCCCTAGCTGGGCCATCAACGGCGATGTTCGTTTCAGGTATATGGTTGGCATCGTGTTCGCGTCCTTCTGGCTAGGCGCAGAATGTCGGCACGGGCAGCATGGCGCAATAGGGTTGCTCTAGAAGCTATTTGCGCCATGGCTTTCGCGCCTAGCGCAGATGGTATAGATTGTGCGCCATGTTCGTGCTGGAACATGGGATAATGAACATGCAGTCACCGATCGCGCTGTTTAATGCGAAGCTTGCCAAGACGGCGAACCATAGCGCAACGGCTTCGGCTGATAGCCTCGGCGGCAGCGCGATCGAGCGGATCAACGATCCTCACATTATGGACAAACTGCTAGCAACTCTCGAACCGCGAGAAGAGCAAATTGTGCGCCTAAGGATTGGTGGTCCCGAGGGGGAAGCGCAAACGCAGCGAACAGTGGCAAGTGTGGTGGGGCTTTCGCCTGGTTCGATCGGACAGATCGAAGCAAAGGCCTACAGACGGATGCGATGGGTGATGAACAATCTCGGCACGGACGCGGCCGTGCTCGATGCGCTCATTGCGAAGCGAAATGCTGATAGGGCGCGGGAAGAGGAAGTTGCCGCTAGCGCGGCCGAAGCAGCGGCCAGAGAGCAGGACCAAAAAAGGATTGATGCTCGACACCGCGATGAAAGGCGGCGCGCGAAAGCTCGAAAGCGAGCGTGGGAGCGCCAGCTACGCAAGGCGGAGGAACAGCACCAGGCCTTGAATGATGAGGCGGCTTATCTTGCGCAGCGCATAATCGCGCTAGAAGGACGGAACCGGGTCATTCGCATGTTTCTCCCCCGCAATTCTGAGCTTGAGCGATTGCGCGCAAGAGCGCGCCAGTGCGGAATTGAAATCGCACAAGCGGACGCAGGCATTGCCAAGCTTCGCTCATCGCCGCCCGAGGGGCCTGACCTTGCTGACTGAGAACGTTCCTTCCCCTGCCCCACAGATTGCCCGCGTCTATCTGCGCGTCAGCACCGACGCGCAGGATTTGCGTCGCCAAGACGCGATCGTGGGCGAAGCAAAGGCCGCAGGCTACTATGTCGCGGCGGTCTATCGAGAGAAGGCATCGGGTGCCCGCGCCGACCGCCCCGAGCTTTTGCGAATGATTGCCGATCTTCAACCCGGCGAAGTAGTGATCGCGGAGAAGATCGACCGGATAAGTCGTCTCCCCTTGACCGAGGCTGAGCAGCTGGTTGAGACAATTCGTGCGCGAGGCGCGCGACTTGCCATTCCCGGCGTCGTGGACCTGTCCGACCTCGCGGCCGATGCCGATGGCATCGCCCGCATCGTGCTCGAATCTGTTCAGGCGATGCTCTTGAAGATCGCCTTACAGATGGCCCACGACGATTACACCGATCGCCGCGAGCGACAGCGCCAGGGTATCGCCTTGGCAAAAGCCGCAGGTCGCAGCGGAGGGCGCAAAGGCGATCGGGCAACGCACGCCCGCATTGTGGCATTGCGCGAGGCGGGCAAGAGCATTGCCAAAACGGCAGAGCTGGCCGATTGCGACCGCAGCACAGTCAAGCGAGTATGGGCGGCGCATCGCGCCGCCCAGGTGCAAGAACCCAGCCCTCAGCGAAATCACCGTGAGCGGAAACGCTGATTGCCCTTTCTGTTCGGCTTCGCGCCGGTGGCAGCTGCCACCGGCAGTCCCCTGCCCGCGTCAACGGACTGCCAGCCAGGGAAAGAGCGGCGGAGCCGCGACAGGGTTTTCCAATCGCCCCCATGCCGATCGAGCGCAGCGACCTATGGGCGCCAATGGCCGGTGGCAGCTGCCACCACCGCCAGTCCAAATTGCTGCATCTACTCGGGCGGTTTCCTTTGGGCGTTGCTGTCTGACGGATACGAACTGCGCATCGCCACTAATGCGGGCAAGCAGAAAACCGGCCTTCGGCCTTGGGTTTCCGCAAGCGGACCCTCCCATTTTCAGCTTGCCCGCGTGGCTCAGCTCCGCCGCAAAAAATCCGTCAGCAACGCTTATCCAAAGGAGACTACCATGCAGAACATCGCTGAATTTCGGATCATCGGCCGCGTTGGCAGTGTCGATACGACCGATAAAGTCACCCACGTTTCCGTCGCCGCGAACTACAACCGCAAGGATGGCGATGAATGGAAGACCGATACGCACTGGAACCGTGTGACGTTCTTCCGCCAGCTGGCAGAGCGCGCCGCTGATCTGGGCAAGGGCGACCTCGTTCACATCACCGGACGGGTCCGCCAGAACAGCTACGAGAGCAATGGCGAAACCCGCTACTCGGTGGACCTGATCGCTGAGGGGCTGGGCATCCTGACGAGGGGCGGGGCTGATTAAGCCCCCTCCCTTTCCCCATAAGACGGGCGGCCTAGCGGCCGCCCTTTTTTGTGGACAATGCCTCTCATAGACCCTAACGATAATAGGGTTTAATTTTGCGAGGCATTTGTGGCGGCCAAACTGTTCAATCGTGTAGCGAGCTTGCGCATCGCTGCCGGACTTACGCAATCCGAGCTGGCGGCGAGGATTCACGTCTCACCTGAAACAGTCGCCGCCATCGAGAACGGCAGGCAGGACGCCACTTTGATAACGGCGCTCCGAATGTCCCACGCACTGCGAACTCAAGTGCCGAACATCTTTAGGGAGCAGCCTTTCCCTAAGCTGATCGGCTCCGATCGAGGCGAGAGCCGCACAGCTTAGGAGGTCACTATGCGCCGTCAGATCGTCAGCAAACTCCGGCGTGCAGCAAGCGCGCTACGGACGGCTATGCTTTTGGCGTGGCTTATCCTGCTGATCGCAGCTGGCGCGCTCATGCTGATCGTGGCTCTTATTGTCGCCACGCTGGCCCACGCTGCCTTTGGCTGGTGGGGCGTGGCCGTGGTCGCAGCTTTCGTGCTGGCGGCTATCTTCGGCAAAGATCCACCGACCGAACCAACCAGCCCGCGTCGCAAGCGCAAGGGCCTTCACCTGAATGACGATCCGAACCCATGGTATATGCAGTCGCAGTATCGCTTCGGATCGGGAAATAGCGCCGCCCATAACCGCTGGCACAAGTAGCCCGTGGCGCAGCCATTGAAGGGATTCTCAATGCGAACAATCGTAGTGACTAATGAGCGCGGTGGCATCGGCAAGACCACGCTTACCTGTCATATCGCGTGGCATCTGGCCGAGCAGGGCAAGCGTGTCGTGGTCCTTGACCTGGACAAGCAATGCCACAGTGCCGGAATGCTGAAAGCCGAGTTCGAGCAGATCGGGCCGGTTCAGTCGATACTCGACTTCGCCCCCGTCGAGGAACCTCCGGCGCTGGCTTGCTTCAAGAACACGAGGCAAGTGGTCGAACTGACGACTGACGGCCCGCAGCAGGGCCAGCACATCGCCGCCTATGTTCGCGCCATTCGTGCCGGCCTTGCCAAGCACTACGACTATTGCGTGATCGACACGGCCCCGGCTTGGGATGGCCGCAACCTTATGGCGCTGATCGCATCCGATTATGTCGCGGTGCCTTTAGACCCCGACAAAACCGCACGGCAATCGCTCAACGAGATTTCGCAAAGCATCAGCCTTGCCAATAAGGTTCGGGGGGAGGGCAACGAAACCCGCTTCGGGATCGTGTTCAATCGTGTGCAGACGACGAGTGAAGTGTCTAAAATGCTCATGGAGCGGATCGGGCAGGCGCTACCCGCCAATGTTGTCCCGCATACCATCCCGCACCGCGAGCATATGCGCGAGGCGGCCCTTCTCGAAATTCCCGTGTGGCGACTTGCCAAGGATACGCGCCGCAGCGCGCCGGTCCTGCGCGAAGTCGTCTCCTACATTGTCGATCAAGCTGAGAGGGAAGCCGCATGAGCAAGGCAGCTGTCAAACCGGCGAAGAAGAGCTTTGCCGACTTCGATATGGACGCGATGGATTTTTCGGCCGTCCCCGCGAATACCGAGTTCAAGGCAGCTGGGCGGTTTCAGCGCCTTCCGCTCGCTGACATTGATCCAGACCCCGCGCAGGTTCGCCGGGAGTTCGACCAGGCCGAGATTGATGCACTGGCCGCGACCATCAAGGACCGCGGCTTGCTGCAACCCATCGTCGTCGCGCCAACATCGAACGGCCGCTACATCATCCGATACGGCGAGCGGCGCTACCGCGCGTGCCGCCAGCTTGGTTTCGACCAGATCGACACCGTTCTGGATCAGGCCGACGCCGAACGCGATATTGGCCTCGACCAGTTTCTTGAGAACGAACAACGCCAAGCCCTAAGTCTGGCCGAGCGCGTCAGTTTCATCGCGAGCCGCGTCAGTGACACGCTTTCGACAAAGGATCTAGCCGCGCGCATCGCCAAGCCGCATTCGGAAGTGAAGCGCCTCTACTCGCTGCGCACCTTGCCCGAGGACATTCTTGCCGCGTTGAAGAATTGTTCTCCGCGCGCCGCCGTCGCCATCAAACACGCGATCGAGCTGGACGAGGAGGCCACGCGCAATTTCGTGGTCACGAATGAAAATCCGACAGCCGCCGCCTGCGAGCAGTTTCTTGCCACGCTCCAAGGCGGTCCCGATGAAGAGAGCGCTCAGGCCGGCGCCGCTAAACCGAATGACGATTCAGCGCTGCCCCAAGAATCGCGCGCGCCGGTGGCAGCTGCCACCAGTGCAGCAGATGAGCGTCGGGAGCGGCCCGAACTGGATGCCGGCGACGACGAGCGGGAAGGGGAGGGCGCTGCGCTTGCCGAGCGTTCCGATCACAAGCCGCGCACCCCCCGTCAGCCGAAAGAGGCCAACGACGCACCGGCCATCATCATTCAGGGCCGTCGCGGGATTGTTCTCAGCGGCCAGGTCACGGTTCGGTTCGACGGCGAGGCTGCGCCCCAAACCTTCGACTTCTGATAGCTTTTACCGTCCACGTTCACTCAGCATTGAGGCGGCGTGGAATTTTGAAGCGGTGGCAGTTGCCACCGCTTTTTGTTTGTGGGGTAGGTATCTACTTTATGGCAGGATAAGCCTTGCGGCGGCTAATGTTAACCGATACGCTCAATCCTATCGGATCGCGCTTCACGGTTGGGAGATACCTACCCCACATGGAAAAGACGCTGGGCTTCAAGATCGAGGCGGCCAAGCTCGCAAAGATCGACGCGCTCGCGCAGACGAGGGGAGGGCGCGGCCCCTTCATGCGTCAGCTGGTTGACGCGGTGCTCAGGCAGTCCGGGGCGGCCATCGAGGCCGCGCCTGTTGCCGACCGCGAGGCCGCTGGCGAGCACCGCCTTTATCTTCGGCCCACCGAAACCGAACTGGCCGTGATCCGCCATCGCGCAAAGGAGCGCCGCATGACCCCGGCGACCTGGGCGATGGCTCTTGTGCGGCGACACATCGGCATTGCCGCGCCTGTCGATCGCGAGTTGCGCGAAGAGCTGTTGAATTGCCGTCAGGCGTTACAGCGCATTGGCCGCAACGTGAATCAGATCGCCCGAGCGGCGAACAAGATGGCGCTGGCGGACAATGCAGCGGAGATCGCCGGCGAGCTGCATAAGGTCAACGACCTGCGCGCGGCGATCGGCGCGGCCGTCGAAGGTATCGGTGCAGCCACGAAGGCCGATCTTGTCTATTGGGAGGTGCCCGGTGAGCGACTTTGACAGCAGCTTTGAGGCGGGCCAGCTCGCCGCGCTGTTCAAACCAAAGCTGACCAGCGACCCGAACAGGCGCGGCGCCGACATGTTGCTGCGCTCGCTTAGTTCGAGGCGAGCAGGCCAGGGCGGGAGCACCCGGGCGCGGCTTGCTCGCATTGTCAGCCGTGCTCCGGAGGTCATGGTCAAGGTTACGGGCAGGCCGAAGGGCAAGAACCACGCGGCTGCGCATTTCGACTATATCGGCCGAAAAGGCGATGTGCCGCTTGAAACGCGCGATGGCGACATTCTGACTGACAAGGAAGATCGGGCGGCGCTGGCGCGCGATTGGGGCGATCCTGTCTATTGGCGTGACAATTCTACCGTAGCCGCCGTGAGCATGGTTTTTTCGATGCCGGCAGGCACAGACCCCGACAAGGTTCTTTCAGCGGTGCGCGAAGTCGCGCGGAGCGAGATCGGGCATGAGTGGGATTACGTCCTGGCGCTGCATACGGACACACCACGGCCTCACGTGCATGTGACGGTTGCAGCGCGCGGTGACACGGGGAAACGCTTCAACCCGCGACCTCAAACGCTGCATCATTACCGGGAGCGCTTTGCCGAGGAATTGCGGGCGAGGGGGGTTACTGCCGAGGCAACGCCTCGCGCAGCGCGCGGTGTCGGCCGAGCTGGTCAAAGCATGGCCCTGAATCGGATGCGGCAGCGCTACATGGCCGGCACCGCACCTGCACCGTTTGCCAATCAGAAGATCACTGCGGCCGCGCGAGACCAGCTGGCGGGGCGGTCCACCGCTCCGGATTTCGTGGTGCGCGGGCGGCAGGCATGGACTGAGACGCAACACCGCTATCTAGCCGCCGCCAAGCGCCTTGAGGCAAGCAGCGATCCAGCTGACCGCCAGCTTGCCGACCAGGTGCGGCAATTTGTGGGGGCAGGGCGAACGCCTACAATTCATGAGCGATCGGTAGCCGCGATGGAGCGGAAGCGGCAGAGCGAACGATCTAGGAACCGCGATCGTTCGCGGGAAGGGCCAGGACGATAGTTACTGGCCGTGCTTGGTCCAGCCAACGCTGTTTGCGCGTTCCAAAGCGACCAAGGCGTCTGATACCGCCTTCTGCGCGACTAGAAGATAACCTTCGGCAATACTGGGCCATGTTAACTCATCGAACGGATTTGTGACGTTGCCGTTGAAATAATCGAGAGCTTCATGGGCGCGTGCAGCCGCCTCGATTACCTTGGCGGTTTGTTTCTTTGCCCTGTCAGATTTCTTCATCGTGCCTCATGAGGCCATAGCCCATCAAGAGATCGCAAGCGGTGGCAGCTGCCACCGCTCTACCTTCCGTCAGTTTTGAGCCCGCCACGATCTACGGACAGCTGGGGTATCATCGGATACTTTAAGGCTTCACGCTCCCGCGCCCGACCTTCATCTATCCCGTATGATGCGCCAATCATCAAACCTACGAAGAACACGGGGATCATGAGCAGGAGCATCGAGCCGAAGCGTGCTCTACGGCGAGAGCTTTGGATCGCGAGCGCATCACGTTGCAGCTTGAGGGCTGTTATGATCGTCTCGGTAGCAAGGGTGATTTCATGGGCGTCGTCGCCCACATTTGTAAGCAATTGCTCAACGTCCGTCAGAGGGCGTTCTACCTGTTTACCCACTTCGCTTAGATCAGACCAAGCGAGGTTTCTGGAATGAATCACGCGAAGCAAGGTTTCAATGTGACGATCGAGATCGGACACGCCTCTCGATGGCACCGGATCAGGCCGGGGAATGTTCATCGTGCGGTTTCCTGTTTCCAAAAAGCATGTGCCATGCACTTAGCGCGAGCGTGACGGCTTCCTTTCCTGCTGGCGCAGCGTCAAATCCTCGCGCGCTATGCGGGTAGCCTCGTTCTGGCGCTGTTGCTCGAAACGGGCAGCAGGGACCGGCGCGCCAACCTCAATACGCTTGGCGACAGTTTCCTTGGCCCGCTCTATGAAGCGATCCCTGTCTTCCTTTTGGGTGAACCGGGTTTTCGCTTCGATCGCTGCCGCCAGGACGTGCGATTGCGCGGCCTTGAATTGCGGGTTGGCCGCATTATCCCGATGCGAATTGCGCCGGAACTGTTCGGCCGCAGCACGAGATTCTGAGGGGTCTTGCTTTGCCATGCTCGCTCTCTTTGCCGGGTCTTGTGCTTCGCGGGCCTTATCTCGCGCCGCCAGCCTTTCTCCCTCAAGTTTAAGCTGTTCAGACGGCTTGAACCCTTTCACTTCGACCCCCGATCGCGCCGCTTCCAGATAGACCGCCTTCTTGAATTCGTCGCTTCCATGAACACGGATCGACTGCCAGCCATTGTGCTTCGCGATCGCGATAGCATCGCCAATGGCATAGTCCTTGTTGATGCGAATGCCGTCTTGGCCCTTGATCGACATATCGGGCTTGTCATCGCGGCCGCTACGGAAAAGATCATTCCCAACGCGCAGATATTTGCGTTCGAGCTGCGTGGGCAGAGCCAAGCGTGTGTCGTCAACTTGCTTGTCATCCTTTGGCGCTGCCTTCGATGGAACCTCAGCTTTCGCGGGCGCAGCACCGTCTTTGCTCTCCGCCCTGGCTCGCTCACCCTCATGGATATTGAGCGATTTATCGGCCGATGCGGTCGGAGCCGCTTCGCGCTTCGCTTGCCGGGGCCACGCATTAAGGTCGGCCCGCACTCTGCTTTCGTGTCCGCGCAATTCGTCGGCAGGCGCTCCGCGTTTCAGCGCCTTATTATACTCTTCGACAGCCGGCGTCAGATATTGCGCAACCGGCGTGGACCCATCATTGCGCCAATCCGTGGACGCCAGATAAGCGGTTTTTCCGCCTTTCTGCATCGTCAGCGCGTGGTCATATTGGTTTTCCAGCTTGGCAAATGCCTTCATGGCATCGGGGAATCTCGCAAAGGTTTCCTTGCTGTTCCCAGGGCCAAGAATTTCGTAGGAGCGCGGCGTCTTTGCTTGGCGTTCGCTGTTGTCATTATCGGCCATATTCTTCTCCTTCACTCAGAACTAGATCCCGGCGCTGACCTTCCCACTCCTCTTTCGTCGGGTCGGGACCAATAATGTCGTCGAAGTTGATTTCATCGAAAGCCATGCTGCCGTCCTTCACTGTCAGGTTCGGCATATCGCGATCGAGGGCGAGAACGTCTTCGGGAATGTCCTGCACCTGGTCATCGGCCAGTGCGGAATAATCATTGAAAGCCGCCAGCTCTTCATCGCTCAGATCATCGACGGCCGCGATCGGCGCGACCGGCTTGGGCAGCGCCGGCACTTCCGGCGCAGGCGTCAAGCGCGAGCGGAACACGGCATCCTTGAAGTAGCGGATTTTCTTCCCGCGAATGACGGGGATGCCGCCCCGGATGACGAGTATATCGTCTTCGGGCAGCTGCATCAGCTCTTGCGGGAGCATCAGCGCGCGGCGCTGTTCGGAGATCGTCTTGCTTCGATTGGCGAGCAATCCATGTATCGTCAGGGACCGGCTTTCCGCATCCTGACCAAGATAGCCGAGGCGTTCGGACAGTTCCTTTGCGACCCGCAGCTCCTTCGGCGTGAAAGCAATTTCGACCCCGCAGTTTGATACGATTTCGTCCGCGCCATGCTCACCATAGACATTCCGCAGCTGGGAGCGGGACTGGATGACGGGGAGCAGACGCAGCCCATAGCCGCGCACATAGGAGAACGCATTGGCAATGACCTGGGCGCGGCCGAGCCGCGCAAATTCGTCCAGAATGAGCAGCACGGATAGCTTTTCACCATCGTCGGGCAGTTGCCGCGTGTTGAGGTCGATCAGCTGTTGGAAAAACAGATTGTAGAGCGGCGCGACCCTATCGAGTTCATCCGGCGAGACACCGAGATAGATCGAGGTCGGGATGCGGCGAAGGTCCGTCAGGGAAAAGTCGCTTTCGGCCGTCGCGCGATCGACAATTGGATTGATCCAGAGATTGAGCTTGGAGGTGACGGTCTGGATAATGCCGGTGAATGTGTTGTCCGCGCTGGACGTAAAATCGCTCAGCGCGGCGCGGCACCCTTCCGATAGTGCACTATCGCCAGCTTCCTTGGTGAAGAATGCCTTCATCCCCGGCATCGTGATGGTCCGGTATATCTCGCCAAACGAGAAGGGACGTTCAGGCTTGGCCGCGATCCACGATGCAATGCCGACAAAGGCCGTGCGCGCTGATTCCGTCCAGAATGCCTCGCCCTTCTCCGGGGGCACGAAGAGCATCGTGGCGATCTTCTGCAATTCGACCAGGACCTCAATTGGATCGGCCCTGTTGATGTAGCTAAGCGGATTGTAGCGGGCTGTGCGGCCTTCTCTGTCCGTAGGGTTGAACAGCACAACCTTTTGGCCGCCCTTGCGGCGGAAACCCGCCGTGATTTCATAGTTCTCGCGCTTAATATCGAGCACGACAACCGAATCCGGCCATTGCAACAGATTGGGGATGACGATGCCAACGCCCTTGCCCGATCCGGTAGGCGCTTCGAGCAATACATGCTCCATCTTGCCCACCATAAGGAAGCGGTTGCGGACGCGGCCGAGCACAATGCCCTTTTTCGCGCGAAGGCCCGCCTTGCGGATTTCGCCTTCGCGCGCGAAGCGGGCTTCACCGTGAAGGTTCCTTTTCGGCCGCAGGACGATCGCCATAAGCAACACCGGCAGCGGCACGCCTATGACCGCGCCTCGCCAGAGCGCTTCGGTCACGACAGGATCATGGCGGTAATACCAGAAGAAGCCGGGGAGCCTGAGCGGATCATAAGCCGCGGCGGGCATCTTGAGAAAGAACCACGCCACCGTCCCGGTCAGCAGGCCGATCAGCAGCAGTGTGATCGGAAGGAGGACAAGGGCCAGCGCGAGCCTGTTAGAGCCTGTTTTCTGGATCAAAATATATCTCCGTCACGCGAAAGCGGCCTTCGACCTTCTTGGTTTGCACGACCACATCCACCAGCAGCTTGAGCAGGCTGCGAATGTCGTCACGGGCCAGATCGGCGCCGCCCTCGCTTTCCTTGACCAGCAATGTCAGCTGTTCGAACGCGAGTTCGGCCGAGTCCGCATGGATCGTCGTGATCGAGCCGGGATGGCCTGAGTTGACGTTGCGGAGATAGAAGAACGCGGTGCCGTCGCGCAGCTCCTGCAACAGTATCCGGTCAGGCCGCATACGCAGGGCCGATTCCAGAAGATCCTTTGCAGAGATTTTCGCGGTGCCCTGCTTGTCCTTCGCGTAGAGCATGTGGACCACGTTGCGATGCGGAACGACCAATTCGCGCGTGTCTTCGATCGTCAGCAGCCGCTCATGCGGCGGAATAAGCTGGATCAGCCCTTTAGAGAGCGTCGTCTTTCCCGAGCCGGTAGCGCCCGAAATCAGGATATTTTTGCGGCCCTGAACTGCCTTTTGGAAAAATTCGACATGTTTTCCTGCATCGAGCAGATCGCGCAATTCAACATCGAGCGGTGAGACTTGCCGGGTTGCGATCTTTGTCTCGCTAAACAGCCCACCGCGCTCGAAGTCCTCCATCGTCAACGTCACCGATGACGGTTTGCGGATGGTGATGGACACCGTGCCGGCAGGGACAGCAGGCGGCACAACCAGCTGCACACGCTCACCGCTGGGGAGGATTGTGGAGCAGATTGGTGTGGACTGGCTTATGTCCTGATGCGTGAAAGCCGCCGCTGCCCGCGCGAGCGCGAGCAGCGACTTTTCGTTGAGGTCAGGCAATGTCTCCCAGGACCACCCATCGCGCGTTTCAATCGCCGCCTCGCCAGCCTTGTTAATCACCAGTTCCGTTACGTCCTCACGCGCGAGCAGAGGGCGCAGCGGCAGCAAGGCGTTTTCGAGGACAGCCGTATTGCTCATTGGCCGCGCCGAAGCCGAAGGCCGTAGATGTTGGAGAAGTCGAAGTCGCGCGCGACCATGATCCCCACTTCCGCGCCCTGATTGATGCGAAGCACCGGCTGAATCTGCATCGTGTCCCGCAAAATCGTGTCCGATGCTTGGCTGGGAACCCGTGTGACATTATCCGCGTCGGAGACTTCCGAGGCGGCGATCGAGGCGGCATCGTTGAGCGAGCTGAACAACAGCGCGGCCCCGAAGCGTTCCCAAAAGAAGTTCTTCACGCCGCCTGCCATACCTGAACGGCCAAGCGCATCGCTGGCGGGCGAACCTACGTCGATCGCCACGCCGCGAGGCGTGACCGCGCGGTTCCATACCGCAAAGAGACGATATTTGCCGCGCTGGACGCCGGTTTGATATTCGCCCAAGACGCGCGTTCCCTTTTCCAGCAGGACGACGCGGCCGTTGTCCGAATAAATGTCGCGGGGAATGATGCAGCTGACATATCCGGGCTGACTGGAATCCATTGCGGTTTGCAGCACGCACGGAATGAACGACCCCGCAAGGATCAGCATATCGCGGTTGCCAATGTCGCGGCCTGACACCCGATCGATTTGCGAGGTCTGGCGCATGTTTTCGAGATTGGTCCGGCGCGATCCACCTTGCCCATCCCCATCGGCCGACGCACCAATTAACTGCGCGCCCTGTCCTCCTGCGCCGCCGCCCATGGGCAGGCCGGTGGCAGCTGCCACCGCTCCACCGACCCCGCCGCCGTTTTCGCCGCCATAGGCCATGATCCCGGCGCGGCGTTGGGCCTCAGCGATGACTTGTCCCTCAGACTTTTGGGGGCGGCCATTCGCGCCGCCCGTGCGGGGCGCTTGGCTTCCATCAAGCGCCGGCACTTCCGTCATGGGCACCGGGGCGTTCGGATCATTCGGCGCATCGGCAAGCGTTGGGGCTATGATTGACTTCGGATCGTAGTTGGCGAGTTGCCTTTCATCCGGCTTTTCCGCTTTCTCGGCCTTTTCGGTTGGATCGCTCCGCATCGCGTCGATGGTGCTAAAACCGAGCACGATCGCGCCGCAGGCAACCGCAGCGAGAACGACCGCCTTTTTGGGGTCGATCGACCTGTTCGGCAGGGCGGCAATCTTCGCCTGGCGCTCGCTTTGCCGCTCAATGTCTTCCGGATCGGGCACCGGCTCCGACGCAAGGGGCCGGTTCTCGACCGTCTCGCCCTGCGAAATGATGTTGTCGCCATGCGGCGCATTGTCATGATCGTTCGCAGCCATCTTACTCAACCCCTGTGGTTCGCTCGACCAGCCCCGAGGCCGTGTCAGTTTTGGGATCGCGCCCGTAATAGTCAGTCTTCTGATTGTGGATGCAGAGCACTTCGAGGCCCCGGCGCAGTCGGATTGTCCCGTAAACCCCGTGCAGCACCACATATTCATCGCGCACATCGAAGGAGGCGATGGCTTCCGATCCATCAGGATTGACGATGAAGAACGCCGGCAACTCACGCTGGTTGGGAAAGCGCATTACCGTGAACTGTCCGTTGTCAGACACTTCGGAGGGCTGGATGGCGGTCGATCCTTGCATGATGTAGTCGGCGTTGCGCGTGCCTTCCAGCACGCCAATATCGAGCGCGGACTTCACCGCGCCGCGTTCCAAGGCTTTCAGCTGGGCCAGCTGGGCCATTGCGGCTTGCGCCTGCGCTTCGGCCGCTTCCTGTTCAGGATAGCGGAAAACGACCGTATAGAAGCCGCTGCCCCGCTGCGTTGGCGACAGAGCGAACCGATAGCTGCGCGGGCCATAGCGCGAACGTGTAATGACTGTCAGGTTCGTGCGACCCGCTCGCTCGCGTGGTTTGATGAAGAGCGAATTGGCAGCCGGTGCGACTTCCCAGGACACGGTATCACCCAGCGCCACATGCTCGACCACTTCATCCTTGGCGAAGACGATTTCCGTGGCGATGCGGAACACGCCCGGAATCTCATAGACTTGCCGATCATTGTAGTTCGCTTCACGAACCCGGTGATCGAGCACAGTCGCATGGGGCGTTTCTTCGGCCATCGCCGGCGACGCAGCCAGCGCGATCGCGAGCGCAAACGGGGCGCTCCACTTCAACACGGTCATTGGGGCACCTCCACGTCAGCGCGATAGCTCTCGACCTGATAGCCAAGCGGATTCTTGAAGCGGTCCACTTCCTTGCTCGGCGTGCCATCGACCTTGTATTTGATGGTCGCGACGGCATCGGTTTTGGTCGAGTTCGAGCCGGTCACAGATTCCTTGGTAAAATAGACCTGCGCGACGTTGCCGCCCAGGAACGACACCCGCTTGATCTCGACAAAAACATCAGTGCGGTTCGCAAGGATGT
This sequence comes from Sphingobium sp. TKS, assembly GCF_001563265.1. NCBI lineage: Bacteria > Pseudomonadati > Pseudomonadota > Alphaproteobacteria > Sphingomonadales > Sphingobiaceae > Sphingobium > Sphingobium sp. TKS. The sequence continues at coordinate 35,633 of NZ_CP005089.1, forward strand.
TTTGCGGGCTTTGGGGATTGTCGGTCTTGTAGAAGCGTGACCACCGATCCTGTTCGGGCCGCGCCGACATGACCATGACCGCATCGAAATATTCTTCGCGAGCGGCCGCTATCCAGCCTTCGCGATAGCGGACATAGGTAGCGAGGAAATACTTACGGACCGCCTCGTCATAGGTGATCGTCGCGTCACCGTGGAGCTTGGCGGCGATCGACGCCTCGCCCGTGTTACGGTCCACCGTGATAACATATGGCTCGACCGTTTTCAGAGGCGTCAGGGCTGCAACGGCCACAACGCCAGCAGTCGCCAGCGCGCCAGCAACGCCAGCGACGGCCCACGCCAGCTTTTTGGAGCGCTCGGCCGCCGCAAGCTTGTCACGTTCCCAGCTTGCAGCCTCTTCAAAATAGGCTTTCAGCTCGTCCTTTGGAATACCAACTGCCATCGTAACACCTCAGCAATTCGAGTAGATCGGGCCGCGCAGCGAGGCGCTTAGACGCGGCACTTCGACCGCCCGCGATGCGTCCGACTGTTCATTGCCCGGAGTGGATGGGTCTGCCGGGGCCGCGTCCGGCGTTGCCGGTGCACCCTGATTGAACACGTCCACATTTGCCGGCGCGGTTCGCTGTGCGGCCTGATCCGGGATTGAGGGGAGGGTAAGCCCATGCGGATTGGCAGGCCGCATCGGCCCCTCACATTTGGCTGGCTTTTTTACGGGCTGACCTGCGCAGGCCGCCAGCGCCAGGCAGATTCCGAGTCCAAGCAACTTGCGCATATTCGTTCCCTCAAGCTCTGGTGATTGTGTTTCGGTTGCGCCAACGGCGAACCGCCGACGAGAAGCCCCGTCCCATGCTGGCTCCCATGGCGCGGGCATCGCTGGCCGCGTGGCCTGCGCCCGTTGCCATCGCGCCGCCACCCTTCGTCACCGCGTTGCCGAACTGCGTCACCATTGCAGCCGCGCCGCCACCCAGCGAGGCAGCAATTCCGGGGATTTGGATGAAGAAAAAGCAGGCGAGAATGTAGAACGCGATGATCCGGATACAGGTGCTCCAGATGTTGTCAAAATCGCCATCGAATGTTGCTGTTGCGGATTCAGCGACATTGGCCACAACCAGCACAAGAAGCATCGCAAATAGCGACAACATCAGAAAATTGAGGACGCTGCCGAGCCACGAGAAGAAATAGCTTCTGGTGGAATCGAACAGCAGCGCTGCTACGAAGATCGGCCCGACCACCGCCAGACATGCAAGCGCAAAGAGCGCGTAGAGCACGATTACGAAGCCAACGGCCAGGGCGAACAGGGCCGCGATCGCTGTCAAAAGAATGATGATAGTGGCACCGATACACAGCATAATTGCGGCGGCAGCGCCGGGAATATCAGTCAGTGAGGCGTGTTCCTCTGCGTATTTCTCGGTCGCATCCTGCATCGCGAGCAGTGCATCATCGACCCGCGCCCACATCCCATCGAAAGACCCGCCAACGCCTTCCGGTGAGCCGCCTACGATCGAGGCAAACTCATGCGGTAGGCCGGTCACGATCATTTGTGCGAGCGATGCTCCATAGAGGTTTGTCACAGCATAATAGAGCGCGGCCAGCATCAGCGAGCGATAGACATATTCGCGGAAGGGGTATTGCACCGCCCCGCGCATGATCGCGTAGCCTAGCAAGATTATGTAAATGATCATGCCAGTGCGGAGCGGTCCAGCGATCCACCCAACAAACCCAGCATAGTTGGATACAACTACCGAATTGAGTTCGTTGGTGAAGCCCTGATAGGCATTCGTAAAGAGATCGTATTCCACCAGCCCGCTCCGATTAGGTGTAATTCAAGCTGTTTTTTCAGCCTTACATTCCAGCTGCCGCGCGCGCTCGCGCACGCTGCTCATCGCGTTTGCGCGACCTTTCAATGGAGGCGATTTTGTTCTTGATGCCTCCGCAATTGCGCGCCACTGGCATGGGGAGGTCCGACTGTTTGAGTTCGCTGTTCACGATCTTGTCGCACTCAGCGACGATCACCGGAATCTGATCCTCATGAGTTTTGAGCCAATCAACATCATGATAGGTCATCAGAATCTCGGGAAATGTGGGCGCGCGTTCGCAGCCGGCGAGAAAGCCGGCTGCGCTGATCGCAAGAAGGACCATCTTCTTCATGTCAGATTCCAGCTGCCGCTCGCGCTCGCGCACGCTGCTCATCGCGTTTGCGCGACCTGTCCGCAAAAGCTTCGGCCGTGTGCGCCGCGGCCTCTGCTCTGCGCGCTCGCTCCAACGCTTCGACGCGGAGTTGATCGTTCATCATCGACGCGCTTTCGAGCTGGATGCGGGCTTGAAGGTCCGCAACTTCCTTTGCGGTCGATGCGGTCGCAAGTCGATTGCGCAGCTCTTCCAGACCTTCGCCGCGCGATGTGGCCGCTTCGCCCATGCCTTCGGCCATGGCCTTGTCCATCGCGATCGAGCGAGCTGTCTGGTAGCGAACATCGGTTTGATCGCCATTCGCGGACACGCCGAGACGTTCGAGCATGTCCTGATAGATCGCATCGGAACGGCCGCCGTAGCCGCCGCCGCCGCTGAAATCGCCGCGCGCCATGCGTTCGAGGGAGTTCACATCGACGCCGAGCGTGCGAAGCGAATCCGTCTTGAGCTGGTTGGCGATCGAGGAAACATCGGTCAGCTGGTTCAGCCCTTGGTAGAGCTGCTGCGCTTCCGCAATCTGCTGGCGACCTTGCTCAATCATCTGCATGGTCTTCTGGATTTGTTCGATATGCTTGAGCACGGACGTGCTATCGAACACAGGGATACCCTGCGCACTGGCTGGCGTCGCGGCCGCAAGGCTCCCGATCGACACAGCCGCCAAGAAAAGCTGCTTCATAGTCTCACTCCTTTCAGCTTGGGCGCCGGCGCCGGTGAAATTCCGGCAACCAGAGCTTCGGATCATTGCCCAGTTCGGCAATCACTTCGCGGGCCACGCCCGTTGTCTCAGCGCGCCCCGACAGCACGGCGAGTTCATCGTCCATGCCAATGAGATCCAGGCCGACCACAACGGAGTCATGGCCCTGCTTCACGAGGAATTTGCGGCTTTCCGGCGACAGCTCTTCGCGCACCAGCTTAAATTCCGCCTCCGAGAGCGAGAAGCCTTCGATGTAATCCCGGCGCTGGCCGAACGGATTGGGCAGGAAGATTTTCGTCGCGACCTGCTCCAAGATCGAATGGCTGATCGTGGACCGCAGCGCGTCTGCAGGCGACTGCGTTGCAAAGACGAGGAACGCGTTGCGCTTGCGGTATGTCTTGAGGCCATCCTGCGCAAATGCTGTGAACGCCGGATCGGCCAGCGCCTTCCAAAATTCGTCAATCGCAATCACCATGCGCTCGCCTGTCAGGAGCGCGTCTATCCGCTCGAACAAGTAGAGCATGACCGGCGTGCGGATTTCCGCGTTTTCGAGGAAGTCGGTCATATCGAAGCCCACGAAACGGGCTTCGAGCGACATGGAATCTTCCTCATTATCGAAAACCCAGCCAAGGTTCCCCTCGGAGGTCCACTTGACCAGGCGCGCGCCGACGCCGCCCGAGTCCGACATACCGAGCATGGTCCGCAGCGCCGACAGCGAGCGTTGCTCGCGCGGCAGCTTCATCACGGCTTCAATGCCATCGTCGATCAGGTGCGATTCCTGCACCGTGATCGGCGCACCCTCTTGCTTCACCAGCTGGCGGATGAAGCGACCGAGGAACGCGCGATGAGAAGCCGTATTGTCGAGTGCCTTGAGCGGAGCGAACCCCGTAGGCTCCCCGTTGCGCAGCGCGAGATAGGTGCCGCCACTGGCGCGGACAAAAATCTCCGCGCCCTGATCCTTGTCGATGAAGATATGGCGCGCGTTGAACTTTTCGAGCTGCGCCATCAGGAAATTGACCAGCACCGTCTTGCCGCCGCCCGATGGACCAATGACCATCGAATGGCCCAGGTCCGCCGAATGGAAATTGAAGTAATATGGGCTGCGCGCGCTTGTCTTGAGCAGCGCGACCGCAGGCCCCCAATGATTGCCGTCCTCGTGCCCTGCCGGGAACGTATGGAAGGGCGAGAACGCAGAGAAGTTATAGGACGTGATCGGTGCGGGGCGCGCCCTCCACGCGAAATTGCCGACCAGCTGCGACCAATAGGCAGCTTCCAGCGCCGCGCTTTCGCGGGCGGCGACCATGCCCGTATCGGCCAGCGCAGCGCGCGCGATCGACATATTATCGCGCAGCTTTTTCAAATCTTCCGCGAACACCGTCAGCGTGAAATGATGGTCCCCCAGCACAAAGCGGTTCGATTGCAAATCGTCCGCCGCGTCGATCAACTCATCCATCTGACTGATCGCCTTGTCACCGGCGTTCGCCATTTGGGTCTGGCGAAGCCGGAACCGTTCTGTTGCCGCTGTGCGCGACAGGAACGTGAACGACTGCGTTATGGCGAGGCTGAAATCGACCGAGAGCAGCGATTCAAACTGGCGCGGCGTTGTCGATGACGGATACTCGCGAATGCCGAAAATGCCGCCGAACATCGAATGATCGGCGTCGCGGACCTCAAATGTCTCAGCGCCGATAATGGCGCGGCTCGCATAGAGCGCCGATCCGAGGCGACCACGAACCAGAGGACAGCGCCGATAGCGCCCGGTCATCACCTGGTTCAGTATTTCCAGCGGTTCGGAGAACAGGAGGCCCCGGTGCTCATAGATGCCGACACGGCGCGGACGAACGCGCAGCAGCAGCTTTTCCAGATCGCGCACCTTGTCTTCCAGCAGCTCTAGAGCTTCCGCGATATTGGCGTTCTTGTCCTCCTGCTTCTTGCGCAGGAAATCCATCAGCTTGTCGGTCGCGTTTGCTGTTGGGCGGATCACGACCGTCATGAAGAAGCGGTTGCGGAACATCCGTTCAGCCGTCATCCGCTCATAATATTTTTGATCGAGCTTCGCGGCGAAATGGGAGCGGAACGTGCCGCCCGGATAGTCGCGCACACGCATCCGCAACATGTGCGTCCAGATCGAAAGCCGCTCGTCATGGATATTGCGCCAGACCCCGTTGAGGCGCGTGTGCCAATCGTTCAGATCGCGCACGTCCGAAGTCTCGAAAGGACGGCCATCCAGTTCGAGCATGAGCATAAGATCGCCATTATCGAGGGCGACCACATGCTCATTGACATGCCGCGAATACGGCAAGAATTTCTCTGGCATTTCCTCCCGCTTGGCCTTGTCAAAAGGCACCTTCTCCGCGAGCGCGCTCTTACCGAACACCACGACCAAATCCCTTTCGCTTGATTCCGTAGAGCGGTAGCGGCGTGTAGCTCGACCCACCCCAAAAGACGCGGTTCCGGTTCGCCGCTTTGGTCCGGCCCCAAAGGAAGATCAGCCGGAATGCGTTCACGTCATGCCGCACGATGAGCCGCGCCATCGCATAAAGCGCGACGGCGGCCGCGCCGCCGTAGAGAGGATTGCCCGAACCAACCAACGTGATTGCGCCCGCCATGATGATGAGCGCGCCCGCCTCAATGGGAACACCCGCCCACAAAGCGGGGCGGGTGACGGCCAAGAACAGCGGGTCTTTTGTCATTTCTTCCTGACCGTCCATCCCCGATCACCCCGTAATCGTGTCGACGATCCACGGCGCGGAGAACACGATCACCACGCCAACTACGACCGTGACGAGCATCTGCACCGACGCGCGGCCGAGGAACCACAGAAGGCCAACGACGATGATCGCGATGATCGCCAGCGTGCGGAGCAAGCCGTTGCTCAGCAGGCCGAGAATGTTGTCGGCCAGGCCTTCAAAGTTTGCCTGCGCAAAAGCCGGCTCCGCTATGAGCAGGCTTGCCAGCAGCGACAGGGGCAGCGCGCGCGCCATGAGCGGCGAGGGCTTGAGACGCGCGAGCAGCGCGTCGAGCCGGGATTCAGCCTTGATCTTCCAGATACGAAACATTCGACAACTCCTATCTTCGCCTTACGAACCAATCCGCGCGTGTTGGGCGCGGCCGAAAACATCCCACGCAGGCGGTGCAGGCGGTGGAGCCGCCTCCATGTTCTCCGCTGCGATTTCCGCCAGCTCCACCGGCACACGACCGGCGCCAGTGTCGCTCACGGCGGCGCTGGCGGGCTGATCGCCCACGATGACAGTCGGGATTGCGGTCGCAGGCCGACCGCTGACGCGGCGACCTGCATTCTCCACGCGGGCGACATAGCCGTTGCGGAAACCTCTCGATTGAGAGCCTGTGTTATACATGCTGAGTGCGACCCGAAGGGCCTCTTGCGGGGTGCGACCCGTCTTGGCCGAACGGAAATTGGACAGGAGCACACGGCCTGCCGCTTCGACATTGGCGCACTGCTTGAAAACAGTGTCCCACGTCAGGCCGAGCCAGCCCATGTTGCGTGAATTGATTTGGCCGAGGCCGAGATCCACGCTGTAGCCGCGCGCAACATAAGAGCGCGCGGTTGCGATAGCCTCCGCCTCATTGCGCGGACGGCGCGGCTGACTGGCCACGCCGTTGACGTTGATCGCAAAAACATAGTTGGAAGATTCCGCATCCACGATCGCGGCGATCGTATGCGGCGCTACCGCTGGGGCGCATTGCGCCGCCAGCGAAAGAACGGCTCCGGTTTCGAGGAACACGTTCCCGCTCCCGGTCAGTTGCGCGGCTGATAGTAGGTCTGTTGCCGCCCGTCAGTCCAAGTGACCGTCAAGCGACCAGGCCTCCCATCATCCGGCTTCTTGTATTTTGTCTTGGCGATACCCCCGCCCGTGCATGTCGGGAAGCTGCCGCCGAGAGCCAGCACCCGCCACAGTTTCGTTATCGGTGGAACACAGGCTGGATATTGCGTCGGACCACCCGGGTTGGAGATGCACAGAACAACCTCACATGCCCAAGTATTATCCGACGCTACAGCGGGGGTCGATTGCACCGCAGCCCCCACCAAGGCGGCCGCGAGCGCGAAATTAAAAGCTTTCATCGCTTTCTCCCTCGTCATCGAGATTTATGCACATATCACGATGAGGGGGAAAGGGAAGCCTAAAACGCCAATTTGTTGCTGCATTGTTTGTCGGGGACCAATCGGATATGGTCATCCTCATATCCGTAATCGAGCACGACATGCCGCACGGCACTTGACAGTCGCTTGTATGTTTTAAGCGTCGGTTGCTCGAATAGGCAGACATTCAGCCACTTATCGCCATGCCACGATACTTTAACGTTGATGATCCATTCACTCGACGGCAACTGCGCAATCTCGACCGCTTGGATCATTCCCCCAGCGGGGCGGCGGGTGGTTAGTTCGCGTTCCAGGATCGGATCATACTGCCAATCGTCGCTATGCGGCATCGTGATTTATTCCCTTTTACCGATAAGGATATGTCTATCCTCGCTTTGACGGCGAGGGCAACCCGGCTTGTCCTCTCTTGCCGTGCAACCACATTACAGCCATTAAGCGTGTCAACACGCTTATTCCGGCACCACATCAACCTCTTGTGTTTTAGACCTATGGCTCGCCCGAAAAGACAGGAAGACCCCCTTCTCCCGGTTCCCTTGCCCCGGCGTCGGCCGAGCCGCGCGAACACGCGCAATCTCGCAGCGTCGGTGAAACCCGAGCTGGCGGCAGAGATCAAAAACCTTGCTGAGCGCGAACAAACGTCCGTTGCCGCCCTGGTCGAAGAGGCGACGATTAATCTCTTGAAAGCACGCGGGATCGAATATCCCGACTATCTGCGCCACTACCGCAAGTTGGCGTGACGAGCGCGTTATAGGCCCAGTCGGCCCGAAGCTGCGATTTTGGCCAGGTTGAAGAACGAACACTGAACGCTTGATTGATTCTACCAGGACCGTTGCTGACCACCGACCTCGTAGATATCGGCTTCCATGGAGCAATTGTAGCTCTCTGCGATGTTGAACATCTCGGAGAGGAGGCTTTGGATTTCCTCATCAAGGGAAATGCCATCCGGATCGGGGTCATAGGCGACGGTCAGTTTGTAATCACAATTGCCGTTTTTTACCATGGCGTAGTCGCGTTCCAGCATCGCCTCAATCCGCTCCCGAGCGGGTTTTCTACCTCTTCCACGCTTGTTGAAGTTCTCGATAATCAGATGCAGGGCGATGCTGGCAGTGGGCGGCTTTTCCGGCAGTTTGGTCTGTGACGGAATAATGTCGAGCGCCCGATAGACGGTCATTCGTGAGACCTTCAGGTCGCGGGCAACGCGGGCCTTGCTGGCGCCGGCGGCAAGGCGACGGCGGATTTCATCGTCATCGACGTTCTTCTTCCGGCCTTTGTAAACGCCTTCGGCGCGCGCCGCTTCGATCCCGGCGCGCTGACGATCCTTGATGAACTTCAGCTCCATATCGGCGACCATGCCGAGTATGGTGATGACCATTCGCCCCATGTCGCCCGCCGTCGTCACCTCTGGCTCAAGGATGCGCAGCGAAGCTCCCTTTTCATCAAGCTCATGCACCAGGTTCAGGACATCGCGCGTGGAGCGGCCGAGCCGGTCGAGCCGCAGCACGACCAGCTCGTCGCCGGTGTGCATAAACTGCATGATCGTTTCCAGTTCCGTGCGCCCGCTCCGCGAGGCCCCCGATCCGGTCTCGGAACGGATAATTTCGCAACCTGCATTCTTGAGGCGGCCAATCTGGATATCCAGATCCTGGTCCGTGGTGCTGACGCGGGCATATCCGATACGAGCCAAGTGCAAAATCCGTCACATTAGGGTGGCTCTTGCAGTGTATCGTCACATTGAGCGCAAACCCACCCTTTTGTGACAGACGAATGGTGTCACTCGGCCCTATCACTCTGGGGTGTACCCAAATGTTATAGGCCGATCAGCCGCCTCACGCTGCAAGCCGTCCAAAATCAATCCGGTCGTTCAGGTCGAGGTCGAAGCGGCCATAAGGGTTCACATGACTGTAGATCAACGGCGTGAGACCACGATAATCTTCCGGCGTCATCCGCCCCGCCCACTTCGGCTCAACCAGTACGGTCTGAAGCATGCGGGTGTTCACATAACCGGCTATCTCGCCAGCCTCGACACCGAGTTGCTCGGCCAGGTACGAGAGGCCATCGGTAGGGATTGAGCCGGGATCGATCGCGAAAAACCCCAGGGAAGCGAAGAATTTCAGCTGCGCGGCGAGGCCAAGGCGCGTCAGGGCCGGCTTCGAATTTACAAAATCAATATCGGCAAAGCTCAGGCTCCATCGTCCGATCAAATCCCCGCCCGGAATACTCCGATCCATCAACCCACTCCCTATGATGGAGCGAACTGTCCTCTTCTATGATTTCCATCGTCAATACCGAATGCCACGTTCCCAAAACGTTCTCCGACTTGGCCAAAATCGCAGCTTGGGGCCGACTGGGCCTATACTGGTCACACCGCCGAAAATGGGAAGATAACGACGAAATGGGGGGATGCATCTTGCCCCTCGATCAGGCCCTCGACTACATCGCCAGCAACAGCATCTTCTGGATCTGGACCTGACGAAAAACGTACAAAGTCGAGCTTAGTCACTTAGACTTTTTGGCTATCAGGATTGCGGCCTTGAAAATAAGGCGATTCTGCATTACCTCTATTCGATACGGAGGTAATAGCCATGACGACATTAAGCATAACGGCGCGGGGCCAGGTGACTTTCCGGAAGGAAATTTTGAAGCATCTCGGCATCCAGCCCGGAGGCAAGATCAGGCTCGACCTACTGCCCGATGGGCGGGCGGAATTGAAAGCGGATCGGCCCAAAGGGTCGTGGCGGGAGCTGCACGGAATGCTCAAAGGAAAGGGCAACGGCCCCCGGTTCACGATCGAGGAAATCAACGACGCTATCGCAGACGCGGGCGCTGCTGCCGGTATGGCCGGTCTGGACGATAAATGAAGATCACGGCCGACACGAACGTCTTGCTGCGCCTAGTTCTGGCGGATGACGAAGCACAGGGCCTCGCCGCCGTCGAAGCGATGGAAAACGCAAGCCTTGTTGCCATCAGCGTGCATTCGCTGTGCGAACTCGCTTGGGTTTTGGAACGACTCTACAAGAAAGCTCGGTCCGAAATTGCCACCGCGATTCGGGGCGTGATCGAAGCGGAGAACGTCGTCGTCAATCGCCCTGCGGTCGATGCCGGCCTAGCCGTCCTCGATGCCGGCGGCGATTTCGCGGATGGGGTGATCGCCTTTGACGGCCAATGGCTCGGCGGGGAGACGTTCGTGTCCTTCGACAAAACGGCGGTCAAACTGCTGGACGGGCAGGGAATCGCTGCGCAACTGCTGAAATAGCCATGAGGGCGATATTCATCCGACCTGGGGAAAGCACTGGCAACGCCGGTGTTCCCTGTCACGACTTGGCGACGATCGCGCTGACGGAGCGCGACCACGAACAGGCGCGCGCGATCACGGCGAACTGGGTCGAAGCACCTGCGCTCATCGTCACCTCGCCCTATACCCGCACCCGGCAAACCGCCGCACCGACCATCGCCCGCTTTCCCGACGCGCCGGTGAAGACGTGGCCGATAGAGGAGTTCACCTATCTGCAACCGGCGCGCTGAACGGCACGCACAGCGCCGAACGGATGCCGCACCTCGAACGCTATTGGAGCGCGGCCGATCCTGATTATTGCGACGGGGAGGGGGCAGAGAGTTTCCGCGCCTTGCTCCGGCGCTGCGACGCAGCGCTGGCGCGCTTCGCCGCCATACCGCCTGCATCGCTGGTCTATGTGTTCGGCATGGGCAGTTCATCCAGGCCGCGCGCGCGATCGTCGCCGACGCCCCTCTGAACGATCGGGGCAAGATGCGCGCCTTCTGGCGCAAAGGCGAGCCGCCCGCGGATCAGCAATGCGGAGCGGGTGGGGTTTCATAGGGCGGTGGACCGCTGGGAATGTGCGGCGGCCGTCACTGCCTGACGCCTATAATCTCAATCCCGCTTCGCCGAAGCGTCCAAACGGCGCGATCACGCGCAAGACCGCTTGCGGGCTTGTCGGAGCGGTAACGCGGGGATAGAGCCGCGCCCGCAGGACGCGCCAGACATTCTATTATTATATCGTAATGACTTAATAATGATAGCGATGTGCTATACAAATGATAGATATTATCGCGCCACTGGCCGGCCGTTCCTGCCTCTCTCAAGCGCAACTGAAAGACGATAGCCGCCATAGTCTCGATCCGGCTGCGTCAATGAAACCCCTGAATCTACGGGAAAGGGAGAGGCTATCAGAGTCGCCTTGAACATGTTGGCAATATTTGCCATATGGGTTTGAAGATAGTGCGATGGCGACCATGCAGGAAAGGCGCGAGGCGTTCAAACGGGATGCCGTGCGCGCATGGGAAGAATATCAGGCGACCGGCCTGCACGCGACGATGGAGGAAGTCGATAAATGGCTAGAGAGCTGGAGAACGGCAAACGAGCTGCCCCGCGCCTATGTCACTAATAGGCAATGAGCTGCCCAAGGCACCGAAACGCCGCGTCCCGCGAGGCGATGGCGGAAATAGCGGCAGGAAAGGGCGTCAGGTTCGACAACGTTGAGGCGCTGATGGCAGACCTCCATGCGGACGATCTGCCTGCCTGACAGGCCCGCTATGACAATTTTGCCGTAATGGCATTGGAGTTACACCGATGGCGACCATGAATGTATCCCTGCCCGATCCTCTGCGCGATTACGTGCAGCAGCGTATCGACAGCGGCCAATATGCCAGCGTCAGCGACTATGTGCGCGATCTGATCCGGCGCGATCAGAGCGTTGTCGTGGACGAGGAACGCTGGTTGAAAGACCTCGACGCCTCCATTGAGGCAAGCCTGAAAGAGATGGAAGCCGGAGGCGGTCATGATCTCCATGACGTTTGCGCCGAAATCATTGCCGATATTGAGGCGACCGCCGATCGCAAGCAGCACTGATGCAGGTGCGGCTATCGACGCAAGCCCGTCGCGATTTGCAAGGAATCAAGGAATGGATCGCGCCCAACAATCCGGCGCGAGCTGTGACGTTCATCGAAGAATTGCGCGATGCGGCGGCCCGGATCGGGACGATGCCCCATGCCTTTCCGCTGATCCCACGCTATGAACGGCATGGCATCCGTCGCCGGTCCTACAACGGTTATGGCATCCTCTATTCGGTGCAGTCCGATCGCGTCTTCGTGCATCGCATCATCGGCCCCGGCCAGGATCACGACCGCGCCTTGCGGCTGAATTGAGGCTTAAGCGATGATCGGACCCAAAAACTCCACACCATTACCGGCGCGTCGGGAAAGCGGGCCTGCCTCGCTGCGTCTGTGCTGGACGGGACGACTGCCCGCACCCGGCAAACCGCCGCACCGACCATCGCCCGCTTTCCCGACGCGCCGGTGAAGACGTGGCCGATAGAGGAGTTCACCTATCTGCAACCGGCGCGCTGAACGGCACGCACAGCGCCGAACGGATGCCGCACCTCGAACGCTATTGGAGCGCGGCCGATCCTGATTATTGCGACGGGGAGGGGGCAGAGAGTTTCCGCGCCTTGCTCCGGCGCTGCGACGCAGCGCTGGCGCGCTTCGCCGCCATACCGCCTGCATCGCTGGTCTATGTGTTCGGCATGGGCAGTTCATCCAGGCCGCGCGCGCGATCGTCGCCGACGCCCCTCTGAACGATCGGGGCAAGATGCGCGCCTTCTGGCGCAAAGGCGAGCCGCCCGCGGATCAGCAATGCGGAGCGGGTGGGGTTTCATAGGGCGGTGGACCGCTGGGAATGTGCGGCGGCCGTCACTGCCTGACGCCTATAATCTCAATCCCGCTTCGCCGAAGCGTCCAAACGGCGCGATCACGCGCAAGACCGCTTGCGGGCTTGTCGGAGCGGGGCTCTGTTGCAAAGATTGGCGGCAGTCAGAGGTAGGCTGTCGCTCTGCGCCGATCAGGCGGCTGCTGCGAAATGGTGGTTGAGCATGCCCATGGCCTCCGTCAGCGCCGAGGGCCCAATGCCAAAAGCTCTCTCCACAAGGCGCACCTCGCCCCTGATGCCGGGCTGCAGGCACCAGGGGCGAGCCTGTCCTTTGCGCAGGGCTCGCATGACTTCGAATCCCTTGATCGTGGCATAGGCCGTGGGGATCGATTTGAAACCGCGCACCGGCTTGATCAGTATCTTGAGCTTTCCGTGATCGGCCTCGATCACGTTATTGAGATACTTCACCTGCCGGTGGGCCGTCTCCCGGTCCAGCTTTCCTTCGCGCTTCAATTCGGTGATCGCTGCACCATAGCTCGGCGCTTTGTCGGTATTGAGCGTGGCAGGCTTTTCCCAGTGCTTGGGTCGTGCGGCTGAGCGGAACAGGAAAGTGTCGTAAGGGGCATTATTTTCTTTCAAAAGTCCCATTTGGAATTAGGTTGACGTAGCGGTCTGAGGCCGCCGTTTGCGACGGCGTCGGGCACGGAGAAATCGTAGCGCCCGAGGAAATTGATGTGACGCCAGGATATCGGCGAGAGTCGAGCGATATCGGCGGGCAGTGGCGGCGTCCCGGCCTCACTGAGTTGGCGCACGGTTTCTTGCATGTAGACAGCGTTCCAGTGGACGATGGAGTTGAGGGCGAGACCAAGGACGCCAAGCTGCTCCTCCTGGCCCTGGCGCAGAGGGCTTCTGATTTCGCCCCGATCGCCGTGATGGACGCGCCGACCGAGCTTGTGGCGCAATTCCTGCCGGTTGAGCTGAACCAATATCCGCCGGCGGAACGGTCGATCGTCGATGTATCGCAGGATGTGCAGCGTCTTGATGATGCGCCCCAGTTCAGACAGCGCCTTGGCCAGGGTCGTTGGGCGGTCTTTGACCTGCAGCATGCGCATGACGCCTGCGGCCTTGAGGTGGCCGAGCTTGAGCGATCCGGCCAAACGGATCAGGTCGGACCAGTTTTCCCTGATCAGATTGATTTTGATCCTGCCCCAGGCAATCTCATCGAATTGTCCGTAGCTCGCCTGGCGGTCGATGCGCCACAGCTTCGCGCCGCCGATGTCCGCCAGACGGGGGCTGAACCGGTAGCCCAAGAGCCAGAACAGCCCGAAAATCGCGTCGGAATAGGCGGCTGTGTCGGTCATGATCTCCAGAGGTTCGAGCTCGGTTTCCTGTTCCAGCAGGAGAGCCAGGACGACCAGGCTGTCGCGCAGCGTTCCAGGGATGACCGCTCCGGCCAGACCACTGAACTGGTTGGAAATCATGTTGTACCAAGTGACGCCGCGCTCCTGGCCGTAATATTTGGGGTTGGGGCCGGCGTGTATGGCGCTCGACGGAACGACAAACCGCATGCCGTCGGCGCTGGCCACCTCGCCTGCGCCCCAATGTTGGACGATATCCAGGCGACTGTGAGCGGCAACGATCGCGGCGTTGGCCGCGGCTATGGTCTCGGGCCGAATGAAATTCTGACCGACCCAGGAAAGCCGGTCGCGACGCAGAGCCGCAAATTCCGGGCGCACAACCGGCTCAAGGCCGATGTTACAGGCGCCGCCGACCAGGGTCGCGCAAAGGCTTATCTCGAAGTGCTCGACGGTGGCCTGACGCTCGCTCAGATGGGTAAAGGACTTAGCAAATCCGGTTCGCGCCATGACTTCAAGCAAGATGTCGGGCATCCCCGCCTTCGGCATGCGCGTTTGGACGGCGGCGCGAAGCGCACGAAGGCGCTCGGGTTCATCAAGCTTGTCGAGGGGCGTGACCACAATCTGGGTCTTGTCGGCGACCGTCTCGAAACGCAGGTCCAGATTGTCGCCCGCGCGCCCGGCGACATGACGATATGCCTCATCGAGAAGGCGGGAGAGACCGTCGATCTCAGTGTCGGCTTCCAGAGATCGGCCCAGGGCGCGTGCTACCATCAATCTGGAATTGTGCCAGGACTCGCCCTCGAGCATCCCGCGCCGGGGATCCCCGTATCGGATGCCGGGCTTGGCGAACACGTCGCGACGCTTGATCGCGAGACGCCATGCATCGATGATCGCGAAGACATAGGCTTTCGGGTCTCTCACCCTGCCTTCATGATCGAGGGCATGTTGCCTCCACGCCTTTGGGATCGCAGCGGTCGGTGCGCCGCGCATCTTGGCGAGAGACGACCAGTCGTCCACGCCCTTGAGGTAGCTGATCGCGGCCTTGACGTTTTTGCCGCCCGGGGCGGCGTCGATCTCGATGCGGGTGGTGATTTCAAAGAACAATCGCCGGGCGCCCCGCCATTTTGTTCGCAGTTGATCATATGGCTTGGTCTCTGCGGGCTTGGCGATTGCCTCCACCTTGGACATGGCGGCCTCGATGTCGGGACGGGGCAACCGCTCGAAGAGCACGTTTCGCCATTCATTGAGGGGCAGCCCGTCGTCGGTCAAAACCAAGAGACCCATCGCGTGGAGCAGCATCGCTGCGCCATCGAGATCGCGCAGGCTACGCAGGCGGGCCTGCTTGTCGGCGGCTTCAGCCCCCTTCACCAAGTCGGCAAGCAGAGCCTCGGCCAGCTCGGCAGCGTCGTCCTGGGCCGCCGCTTCGAGCGTATGGAAGAGCGCGGCTACGGTCGCGGTTCGACGAGGCTCCTGAAGGACAGCGATAGCCGAAGGCTTGCTGACGCGCGCCACCCGCGCGAGGCGCTCAAGGGTTGTGGCTGGAACACCGCGTGGTGGCGCCGGTCGCAGATTGAACGCCCGGACCGCATCGAGCCGATCAAGATGGCGGAAGAGCTCGGTCGGCATGCGCTTGGAGGGAATGGTCCGCAGCGCGTCCAAGGCGGCGAACGTGGATGTGTCGCCATCGTCAAACAGAGCGGCGATGCGCGCGCGCTGGTCATCGCTCAAGCTGGTGACCAGATGACACCAAAGCCTGGTCCGCGCACGATCGCGGATTCTGCCGACCAATCGCTCGACGACCGTGACGCCCGGCAGCAGCACCTTGTTGGCGATCAGCCAGGCCGCAGCTCGATCAATAAGGGGGCCGGGCCGATCGTCGCCGCTCCAGCAAAGGGCGTAGAGCCATCGGGTCAATCGGAACCGCGCCACCGCGTTGTCGCCAAAGTCCGTGAAGCCGCAGTGCGTCCGGATGAGCGCGAGGTGCCGGATGCGCCGGCTTCCCGCAAAATAGGCTTCCACGTCCGTGCCGGGTTCAAGAGCGAGTTGTTCGATCACGGCCGCCAGGACCGACGCGGGGATTTCGGCGGGCGAGACTGGAAATGCGCCCAGAAACCGGGCGCTGGTCAGCATCACCGCAAAGCCGAGCCGATTGTGGTCGCCGCGCAGAGTTCCAATGAGGTCGCGATCAGTTTGGTCAAAATGGAAATATCGCGCGAGCTGGTCGGCCGACGGTTCGCCGTCGAAGCGGGCAAAGCCCTGACGCTGGGCGTCAGTGAGGTGACGGGTGGGCATACCGTGCGAAACTTTCAACTTTTGCGAAGGCGGAGGCTTGTGCCGAAAAGTAAGGCTAATTTCTTCGCAAAACATATGTGCGAAATGAAATCATTTTGCAGTAACTTTCGCACGTCCCTTGGAGCCGCCGCATGAAGCTCGGCTATGCACGCGTTTCCACCGAGGATCAGAACCTGGAAATCCAGCGCGGTCGTCTCTCGGAGGCTGGCTGTGAGTTGATGTTCGAGGAGAAAATATCCGGAGCCGCTCGCGGCCGACCAGAGCTCGAAAAGCTCATGGGACACCTGCGCAAAGGCGACGTCCTGGTGGTCGCTCGCCTCGATCGTTTGGCGCGATCAACCATTGAACTTCTGCACATCGCGGAACGCATCAAGGAAAAGCAGGCAGGTTTACAATCGCTTGATGAACCTTGGGCCGATACCACGTCCCCGTCCGGCGTGATGATCATGACCGTGTTCGCTGGGATCGCCCAGTTCGAGCGGGCCCTCATATTGAGCCGAACCGACGAAGGTCGAAAGGCTGCGAGGGCGCGCGGCGTGGCTTTCGGCCGCCCAAAGAAAATGCGACCCGATCAAGCTGAGCTCGCTCGCCAACTCGTGCTCGAGGGCAAGTCCATCAGCGCCGTCGCAAGGACTTTCAACGTTCACCCGGCGACCATCTATCGCTGTATCGAGCCAAGCGGTTCCTTATGACACTTTTCTGTTCCGCTCAGCCGCACAACCCTGCTTCAGGCCTCGCAGGGCCTTGCCCAGGAACCGCTTCGCTGCCTTGGCGCTGCGGGTCGGCGACAGGTAGAAATCGATCGTGTCGCCCCGCTTGTCGACTGCCCGGTACAGGTAGGTCCACTTGCCCCGCACCTTGACGTAGGTTTCATCCAGGCGCCAGCTCGGATCAAAGCCACGCCGCCAGAACCAGCGCAGCCGCTTCTCCATCTCCGGGGCGTAGCACTGGACCCAGCGATAGATCGTCGTATGGTCGACCGAAATGCCGCGTTCCGCCAGCATTTCCTCAAGGTCGCGATAGCTGATCGGATAGCGACAATACCAGCGCACCGCCCACAGGATCACATCACCCTGGAAATGGCGCCACTTGAAATCCGTCATCGTTCCGTCCGTCCAATCTCCGCCAAGCATGCTCAAGCTTCACGATTTTTGCAACAGAGCCCTCAAGCATGGCATTGATCGACTGGCCGCCCGGGCACAGCTCGCCAGCAATCCATTCCGTCAATTGCGCGCGATCCACCCGCTTCATGCGGTGATATCCAGGATGGATCAGGATCTCCGCACAATGCCGTCGTGCTGTCCGACTGGAAAAGTCATAACCGGCTATCTCGCCAGCCTCGACACCGAGTTGCTCGGCCAGATACGAGAGGCCATCGGTAGGGATTGAGCCGGGATCGATCGCGAAAAACCCCAGGGAAGCGAAGAATTTCAGCTGCGCGGCGAGGCCAAGGCGCGTCAGGGCCGGCTTCGAATTTACAAAATCAATATCGGCAAAGCTCAGGCTCCATCGTCCGATCAAATCCCCGCCCGGAATACTCCGATCCATCAACCCACTCCCTATGATGGAGCGAACTGTCCTCTTCTATGATTTCCATCGTCAATACCGAATGCCACGTTCCCAAAACGTTCTCCGACTTGGCCAAAATCGCAGCTTGGGGCCGACTGGGCCTTATAAGCGTGCGCGCACGCTTATTCTTGCCAACCCCTTAAACTTGAGCCAGTTATGACGCGCTGATTCCGCCTTGGAGTCGGCGATTCATCTGTTGCGTGCGGGGTGGCTCCCCGAGGCGACAGGGCAACAAAAAACCCTCGCTTGGCTGAGCGAGGGCTGTTTGTGCCACCGAAGGTGAGCGCGTCTAACTTGGCTCCCTTTATCGGTGGTGCGGCAGCGAAAGTCAATCTCGAAAGCGTGCTTTCGGGAGCGATGGCGCTTGGCCTCGCGGGACCGACGAAGGGAGGTCCGC
>NZ_CP005090.1 GCF_001563265.1 Sphingobium sp. TKS
ATGACGATAGACCCCTCCCCTTCCCTGTTTGACGCGCCGATCGCCGCGCCGGTCTCGGCCGTGGACGGCGACGATCGCACGCCGCTGCTGCCGGTGCGCCATCCCAACCAGGACTTGTTCATCTGCGACGTGCTGGACGCCATCCCCAAGGATGACATGGCCTCAATGGAGCATCCGGTGTTTTCGCTCTCGACCAAGCCCGACAACCGGACGCGGCGCTACGAGCATAACGGCAACGTCATCGAGATTATCCCCTCGGGCAAGGGGCTGGCGACGATCCACGACAAGGACATATTGATCTACTGCATTTCGCAGCTCGTCGCGAAGATGAACCAGGGCGAGCAACCTAGCCGCACGGTGCGCCTGCAAGCCTATGACATGCTCGTCGCCACCAACCGGCAAACCAGCGGCGAAGGCTATCGACTGATGGCCGACGCCCTCACCCGCCTGCGCGGGACCACGGTGCGGACCAATATTCAAACGGGCGGTGTCGAAGAAACGCGGATTTTCGGCCTGATCGAAGAGGCCAAGATCACGCGCAAGACGTTCGATGGCCGGATGCTTGATCTCGAAATCACCCTGTCGGATTGGGTCTATCGCTCGGTCATCAGCAAGAACGTCCTGACGCTCCACCGCGACTATTTCCGGCTCCGCAAGCCGTTCGAGCGGCGCATGTATGAACTGGCGCGCAAGCATTGCGGCGTGAAGGACGAATGGAAGATCGGCCTAGAGTTGCTACAGAAGAAATGCGGCTCGAACAGCCCGCTCCGAGTGTTCCGGGCCTTGGTCAAGAAGGTCTGCGAGCATGACGCCGATCACGGCCATTTCCCCGACTATGCGGTGACGATGGATGATGACGTGATCTTGTTCCGCAACCGCTCGGGCCTCAAATCCAAGCCCGATCCGGTCGCCAGCGCCGGCGACGATGCGCCCTATATCGACCCGGAAACCATGCACGACGCCAAGACGGCCGCGCCAGGCTATGACGTGTATGCGCTCTATGACGAATGGGTGTCGTGGTGGCACGACATGGGCAAGCCCGAACTCAAAAGCCCTGCCGGGGCCTTCCTCGGCTTCTGCAAGAAACGGCACGAACGCAAACCACTACGCTGATCCCCTGCTCTATGCGGGCAAGCGGCCATGTTTACTTACCCGCATGTTTGCATGTGGACATGCTCACTTGCCTACAGGGCTTTCCCCCATCTTGCGAAGCCAGTCGTTGAACGCCTCGGCCATCGCGTCCTGTAGGCTCATGCCGTGCTTGCGGGCGGTCATGTGCATGGCGAAGGACATTTCCGGGCTGAAATAGCCCGTCATGGCCTTCTTGCCCTGACGGCTCGGCGCAACCGGGTTGCTGCTCGATCCGCTGCCGGAGCCTGCGCCAGTGCCACGGGCGATCGGCGCGGCCGCCCTCCCCTCCGGCTCGACCATCGCCGGCGCTGGCGCTGCATCGCGATCCCGCAATGCGAGCAATGATCCCTTCCGGCTCATGCGTTGGCCCTCCGCTTCCTAGATGCTTGCATGTTTACATGCTCGCATGTCCACTTGTAAAGCTGGCGCACCTCATCGGCCGCCTTGCCGCTCGGCTCGATCTCCATCGCCGTCTTGCCCTCGGCCGCCGCGTGGCGAAAGGCGGCGCGATCCGCGATATGGTGGGGGCAGGCGTCAAGCCCATAATCCTGCACGAGCTGCGCGGCTTCGTCATACATGCGCGGCGCGGTCGGGCTTCCCGCCGTGAAGATCACGAAAGCAGGCTTGCCGCGCATCTTCACAAGGCTGGCGGTCGTCTTGATCGCCGCCAAATCGAACGCGCTGGGGCGGCAAGGGATCAACACTAGGTCGGCCGCCTCGACGGCGGCGCTGGCGGCGCTGTCGGCGTGGGGCGGGGTGTCGATTACGATGAACGCCGCGCCCTGGCCCGTCGCCTGCTCGATCTTGGCGGCAAGGCGAGGGGGCGCGCTGTCGATCACGACCGGGGGCGCATCCTGTCGCCATGCCGCCCACTGGCTCGCCGTCGCCTGCGGGTCGACGTCGATCACAAGGGCGGTATGCCCGGAATCCTCGGCGGCGGCGGCCAGGTGCAAGGCGAGGGTGGTTTTCCCCGCGCCGCCCTTCTGGCTGATGATCGCGATTGTTGGCATGTGAATATCCTTACATGATCGCATGTTTGCATGTGGTCATACTGGCTTGCTCCGGTTGCGTCAACGAAACCCCGAACTGGCGCGCAGCGTCAATGAAACCCCGAATTGCGGGGAGGGGAGGGCGGTCTAGCCGTCGTCGCCGCCCTCATCCTCGCTGCCGTCGTCCAGCGGCTCATGCTCCATGCGGCCGTGATCCTCGATCGGGCAAAGCGGCGCTCCGGCCAGCTCAAGCCATTTGCGCGCGGTCCTCACGGTATAGCCGCACGTCGCGCACTCGCATTTGAGCATCCGGGTTTTCTGCTTCTTCGGCGCGGTCGACTCCCCATCGGTGTCGAGACGGGCATGGGGGAGGGGGCCAACGGCGTCCAAGATCGGCGCGACGGCCGCAAGAAACGCCTCGCCGGGGGTGGTGGCGCGCATCGGCCCGACGAGCCCCAGCCCCAGCGCGATCCGTTTAAACGCTTTCCCATGCCCTGCCGGGATGCCGACGGCGGCATGGACCAGCTCATGCGCGAGGATGGCCGCGATCTGCGCCGGCATGGCGTCAGGCGCGTGCGCGAGGTCGGGCCGGATGAAGATTTCAAAATGCCCGTCCGCGCTCAGCCGGTTATCCCAGCACTCGCCGATCGCCTTGCCCTTCCGGCCCGAGCTGGTGAAGCCGATCGCCACGCGGATACGCGCGGGCAGGGGAGCGTCCAACGCCGCGAACAAGGGGGCCATGCCCGCCGCCACCCGATTGAGCCAGCTTTCCCGGTTGTCCTGTTCGGCCCAGTCGGCCCGAAGCTGCGATTTTGGCCAGGTTGAAGAACGAACACTGAACGCTTGATTGATTCTACCAGGACCGTTGCTGACCACCGACCTCGTAGATATCGGCTTCCATGGAGCAATTGTAGCTCTCTGCGATGTTGAACATCTCGGAGAGGAGGCTTTGGATTTCCTCATCAAGGGAAATGCCATCCGGATCGGGGTCATAGGCGACGGTCAGTTTGTAATCACAATTGCCGTTTTTTACCATGGCGTAGTCGCGTTCCAGCATCGCCTCAATCCGCTCCCGAGCGGGTTTTCTACCTCTTCCACGCTTGTTGAAGTTCTCGATAATCAGATGCAGGGCGATGCTGGCAGTGGGCGGCTTTTCCGGCAGTTTGGTCTGTGACGGAATAATGTCGAGCGCCCGATAGACGGTCATTCGTGAGACCTTCAGGTCGCGGGCAACGCGGGCCTTGCTGGCGCCGGCGGCAAGGCGACGGCGGATTTCATCGTCATCGACGTTCTTCTTCCGGCCTTTGTAAACGCCTTCGGCGCGCGCCGCTTCGATCCCGGCGCGCTGACGATCCTTGATGAACTTCAGCTCCATATCGGCGACCATGCCGAGTATGGTGATGACCATTCGCCCCATGTCGCCCGCCGTCGTCACCTCTGGCTCAAGGATGCGCAGCGAAGCTCCCTTTTCATCAAGCTCATGCACCAGGTTCAGGACATCGCGCGTGGAGCGGCCGAGCCGGTCGAGCCGCAGCACGACCAGCTCGTCGCCGGTGTGCATAAACTGCATGATCGTTTCCAGTTCCGTGCGCCCGCTCCGCGAGGCCCCCGATCCGGTCTCGGAACGGATAATTTCGCAACCTGCATTCTTGAGGCGGCCAATCTGGATATCCAGATCCTGGTCCGTGGTGCTGACGCGGGCATATCCGATACGAGCCAAGTGCAAAATCCGTCACATTAGGGTGGCTCTTGCAGTGTATCGTCACATTGAGCGCAAACCCACCCTTTTGTGACAGACGAATGGTGTCACTCGGCCCTATCACTCTGGGGTGTACCCAAATGTTATAGGCCGATCAGCCGCCTCACGCTGCAAGCCGTCCAAAATCAATCCGGTCGTTCAGGTCGAGGTCGAAGCGGCCATAAGGGTTCACATGACTGTAGATCAACGGCGTGAGACCACGATAATCTTCCGGCGTCATCCGCCCCGCCCACTTCGGCTCAACCAGTACGGTCTGAAGCATGCGGGTGTTCACATACACCAGCGACGCTTGCAGGAGGTGTAGCGCCAGAACGGAGATTTCCTGCTCATGGATGCGGTTGGTGGCGATCTCGCCGCCCTTGCCGAAGAACACGAAACCATTAGCGCCGTTCCAGTTCTCAACCACATTCAGCCCTTCGTGGATCTCGCGGCGGAATGCCTCCTGACGCAAATACCGGCATAGGAAGATTGTTTTGACCGCGCGGCCGAGTTCACTCAGCGCCTTGTAGGTCGGGTGCATCACTTCGGCTCTGGCAAACCGGAGCAGGATCGCTTCCGGATCGGCGGTGCGCGATTGCATGGCAGCGGCATATTTGACCATTTCGTCATATTGTTGCTCGATCTCGTCCCAGTCGATCGGGCTGGAGAGGATCGGCAGTAAATTGGAAAGCCGCGTGCGCATGCCGGCTTGGGGAAGGGCCAGTTTCTGGCGTGCCACTGCTTTCAGCCGCGGGGCAAGCTCAAATCCAAGGAGTCGGCAGAACGCAAAGCCGACTGCGCTCTGGCCGTGGCTATCGACGTACTGGCGCTGGATTTCCATGTCGGTGCAATGGCGTAGCACGCCTTCGATCATGGAGGCGACCTCCGAGGAAGAGCACCGCTTGAGCTGGGAATAAACGCAGGTCGCGCGCTTCTCCACATGCCAGTAGATCATGACGCCACGGCCGCCATAGCGGGCGTGCCATTCCGTCATCAGGTTGCGGTCCCACGCGCCGAACTTCGTTGAATCGGACGCGCATGCCGTGCCCGCATCTCCCCATACTGCGGCATTGCGGATTGCCAGTGTCGCGTTTGCTACCCGCGCGCACGCCTCCCTCAGCGCTGGCGCGTGGATGAAACGGCGATGGACATGCAGCAATTCCTCGTAACTGACATCGGGTGTTGCGCCAGCGACCCGCTTGAGCCCGGCGTTCGTGCCCAAGCCATAGAGACACAGCAAAAGACGCTGAGCCAAGGCTGCTTTCGACAGGGTAACCCGCGAGGCCGACGTTTCGAAAGCATCCATCAATCCCGTGTCCAGAGCAGCCTCTTTCAACACGTCCAGCAGTCCGGTCATCGGCCAGCGCTGACCGATCTCGCTTTTGATCGAAGCGAGACCCTTCGGTTCGGGCAAGGGCTTGAACGGTGTAATCGATATCCGGTTGTCGCCGCGCCACAGGAGCCGGACCTTGTCGTTTTGTGGAATATTGGCATTGAGGAGCAACAGTTCCCGTTCAAGCTCCTCCCGGATCGAGGCGCAAAACGCCTGCGCATCTGGCGTCAGGCTGAGGCCGGAATAGTACGCATCTCGCCTGATCTCGAAGTCCTTGGGAAGATCGTCATCGGGATTGCGATAGCGATCCGCCCCGACCACCCAGATTTCTTTGGAGCGGATGCGGTCGCGCAGTTGCGTCAGGACGCAAAGCTCATAGCTGATCCGGTTTACCCGCCCATCGTCATCAATGACGGAACTGCGCCATCGCGCTGGAATCACCTCATCGATCGGAACATCCTGCAATGGCACGAAGCGGCATCCGCCATCCACCTTGCTCCTGATCCAGTCGAGGGCCGCCAGGACCGGCCGCCACACCGCGTTGTTCGACCGGAACTCAAGTACGGAAAGCAGGCTTGGCAGCATGCGCCGGTAATGATTGGCCCAGGAACCACGCATCACCTTGTAGATGCGCCGGTCCAGAGCGCCCTTCGCATGGCTCTCCTTGACGATCGCCGCCAGCTTGGCCTTACCGGCGATCGGGAAAATGACATCGCAGATGCGCCCCGATGGTTCATTGATCGAGGCGCTGGCGATCTCGACCAGCAGGCGCTCCTTTCCATAGACCCGCTCGATGTCTTTCGCGATATCGCCCACCACCTTGCGTTTCGAGCGCGTTCCGATCTTGTGAACGGTTTCGATCAGCAGGTCGATCATCGCGTCAGTGAGTTGCGCCTCCCGCGACATTAGATAAATCGCATAAAGGCCGAGCTGTCGCGCCGGCGCATGCCGGCGCATCTCCGAGGCCTTTTCACCGGCAACGCGGCGAACAATCTGATCGACCCATGGCTTGCCCGTAGCCGTCAGGAGATCATGGGGAAGATCAAGTCTCTGGATAAAGGCGAGTTTCTCGGTCACGTCGAGAATGTTGTCGAGCGTTGCCTGTCCGGCGTCACCCTTCATCCTGTTGAATCCGGTCGAGCTGTCCGGATCGGCAAGCGAGGCTTCCAATAACGCCACCGCATCTGACGAAAGCCGATCACTGGCTCCGATCAGCCAGGTGTCCAGATAATCTTGCCGTTGTGAGCGAACGACACGTTCAAGCTCCTTGCGCGACGGCCCATAAATACGCCGGTCCCGGCACCACAGGAAAACATGCTCAAGCATGGCATTGATCGACTGGCCGCCCGGGCACAGCTCGCCAGCAATCCATTCCGTCAATTGCGCGCGATCCACCCGCTTCATGCGGTGATATCCAAGATGGATCAGGATCTCCGCACAATGCCGTCGTGCTGTCCGACTGGAAAAGTCATAACCGGCTATCTCGCCAGCCTCGACACCGAGTTGCTCGGCCAGATACGAGAGGCCATCGGTAGGGATTGAGCCGGGATCGATCGCGAAAAACCCCAGGGAAGCGAAGAATTTCAGCTGCGCGGCGAGGCCAAGGCGCGTCAGGGCCGGCTTCGAATTTACAAAATCAATATCGGCAAAGCTCAGGCTCCATCGTCCGATCAAATCCCCGCCCGGAATACTCCGATCCATCAACCCACTCCCTATGATGGAGCGAACTGTCCTCTTCTATGATTTCCATCGTCAATACCGAATGCCACGTTCCCAAAACGTTCTCCGACTTGGCCAAAATCGCAGCTTGGGGCCGACTGGGCCTGTTCCATACCTTCTACTCCCTTCAAATCGCCCTGCGGGGCGATGGCTGCGGCCATCGCTCCCGAGTTCGCGCGGAGCAGCCGGCGAGAGAGGGGGGCAGCGGGAATCTGCGGGAGTGGTGCGGGCGGGCGCTTCGCGCCAACCCGGTCCCGCTGATTGCCGTTGCTGGGGAGAGGCGGCCGGGACCGCCTTTCCCCATGCGAACGAACATCATGCCGGCGCACGCCGGCACCATGCCCGAGATCCGCTTGCGATCTCGGCCCCGCCATGTGGGTCGTCACCTTCGGCCAAGACCGCTTGCGGGCTTGGGGAGCGAAGCGAGTAGAGCCACGGTGCCGCGCAGCGGCAGGCGCAGTCTCCTCGCCTAGATTGAAATTGTTGCTCAAATGAGCTACATCGTTCGTCTGACTAGGGAGATTCCAATGGCTGCTACCGCGTTCGTGCGTGCGCGCATCGACGAAACATTGAAGGATGAAGCCGCCGCCGTCCTAGCCGAGCTGGGGCTGACGGTTTCCGATGTGGTCCGCATGACGCTTACGCGGGTCGCCAAGGACCATGCCTTGCCGTTCGAGCTGAAGGTGCCCAACGCCGAGACGCGCGCCGCGATCGAATCGTCCCGCGCGACCATGAAGGCGCGTCGTGCGCGCTTCACCGATCCCAAGGAACTGTTCGATGCCCTCGACCAAGAAGCCCGCCAGCAGTAAGCGGGCTTCGTTCCCAAGAGAGGCATCCTACGAAAAGCGGTTCGTCAAGGATTGGGAGCGGCTGTCGCGCAGCGGCCGCTACAACATGAACCAGCTCAAGGAAGCGATGATGCTGCTCATCGCCAACGATGCGCCGCTTGGCCCGGAATGGCTGGACCACGCCCTCAAGGGCGATTGGAGCGATCATCGCGAGTGCCATATCGGCGGCGATTTCCTGCTGATCTACACGATTGAGGGCAATCTGGTGAACTTCGTGCGCGCGGGAACCCATTCGGAACTGTTCGAGTAATCGGCTCGACGGCCGAACGTTTGGAAGGCAGGGCAATGAACGCCGACGACATGAAGGTCGAAACCTTCGCCTGCGTCTTTGACGCAATCGCCGACACGCCGGAGGAGGCGACGGAGTTGAGGACGCGCGCGGACCTGATGCGGGGCATCACCGCGCGGGTGAAGTCGTGGGACGTGCCGCTGGGCGAGGCCGCCAAGCGGCTCGGGCTGACGCCGCCCCGCCTCAACGACCTCCTGCGCGGGAAGTTTAACAGATTCTCGCTGGATGACCTGATGACCGCCGCGACGGCGGCGGGCATCGCGCCGCCGGCACCGCGCAAAAGCTCGTGGGATGACCTGCGCGGGATAGTGAAGGGCAACGGCGCGCGGTTCACGATCGAGGAAATCAACGACGCCATCGCCGAAGCCGGCGCAGCAGCCGGCATGGCCGGGATGAACGACCATGACGGGGACTGATCGAAACGGCGAAATCCTTTATCCACCGATGGAGGCGGCCGAAATCCGGCGGTGCGCCAGGAGAGCGGTTTGAGCCAGGCCGGGTTTGCGCGCTTGCTGTGGGCGCACAAGCGCACGGTCCAGCGCTGGGAGGCCGGCACGATGCGGCCGACTGGCGCGGCGCTCGCCTTGCTGACGCTGGTGAAGCGGCGCGGCATCCAGATTCTCACCTAGAAGGATTGATAGATGTAGGCGATTGCAAAGATACTGGCCTCTGCTCGCAAACAGCGCGGATTTCTGCTCAGATTTGCTGACAGCAGGTGGGCCATGCTGCTCACGCTATGCGACAATGTGCTCGCCATCATCCGCGCCTGCTCGCAAACGGAGAAGGCCTGTTCTCGCTTTCTGCCAATAGCGAGGAGTGCCGGTGAGCGGTCTGGCAGCGATCGTTCCCGCCGGGTTTGCCGTAAGCATCAGCGCTCCCACTTCCTCAGGCTAGCAACGGATTGATCGTATAATGCCTGGAGCGAGCCGACCTGATTGTCTCGGAAGTGAATCGTCAGCACGAGATTGTCATACGGCAGATTGGCCGTGCAGAGCCCCGGCCGCGAGCCTCCGCCCATGGCGGAGCAACTCGCCAGCGATGGAGGACGCTTCTGACCTGCTTCGGCTGGCAACTGGTATGTCCAGAAAACACCATCACTTACCTTGCGCAGTGTTCGGCCGCGCCATGAAAGCGGGCGACTTGCGCAGACAGTCGAGTTGACAAGCGCCTCTGTTCCCGCTGCGCGGGCACACATCCGCTTCTTGCTTGCCACGCCCACCAAGTTTCGCTCCGGCAAGCTTGCGCTCGGATTTAGGTAGAACGAGAACCCGTCGCTGGGATCGAGCGCTGGTAGAAAGAACGGCTTATCATTGTCGGATATGTCGTTGGCTCTCGGGATGTCGAAGACTCGTCCCTCCAACCTCCTCTCGGCCGAGGCCGAGCACGCGCTGAGCAAGCTGACGATCGATAAAGAAGCTGCGGTAAGATGCCTGTTCATGCCGGCAGGCTATGAGAGAAGCGCAACGTCCACAATCGGTGGCACAGACGACATGCGTTGCGTCCGCGTGCGGGAGATACCAAGGCGAGGACAGCCAGTATCATATCGGCACACCGGCTTCGCGGAGCCGCTCGGTCAGGTCGCGGGTGTGTTCGGCGTCCAGCGTTCCGGCGAGGAACGCGCGTATGTCGGACGGCCGGGTGTTGAGCTGGCTGGCGAGCGCGCCCGCATCGTAACCGTTGCGCGTCAGCGTGGGTTCGAGGTCGTCAATCGCCCGCGACAGCACCTGCTCGACGATCTCGGCCGTGACGGGCTTGGCAGCGAAGCGGAAGCCCTGCTCGAAGGCGAGTGTCAGGTGCATCTCGATCTGGAGCGGGGTGCGCAGGCGCTCGGCGATGAGGTCGATCGCGTCCTCGTTCATCAAGTCGGCAACCTTGACCCCCTCGGCCGCACAGGCGCCGAGCAGCCAGGCAACATAGTCGCGGCGTTCGGCGCCGATGCCCTCATAGTCGAAGGTGGTCGTGCGGTAGCCGATCTCTTCCATTTGCGGGCGGCGCAGGTCGTTGCGTAGCCGAGGATGGCCGACCAGAAGGACCGACAGCAGCACGCCGGCATCAGCCACCACCTCCATCAACCGCTTGAGGCCGGTCAGCGTCTTGTGGTGCAGGTCATGCGCCTCGTCGACCACCAGTACGACCGGGCGCTTGCCCTTGCGCATGATGTCGCGCAGGTCGCGCTCGCGGCGCTCGGCCTGCTTGGGAATCTTCACCTGGGCACGGTCACCGGGCGAGAGATCGTAGAACAGCGCCTCGATCAGCGAGGGCAACGAGGTGCGGCGCTTGTCGACCGCAAGCGACTTGGCGACGGCGACCTTGCCCGCCCGGGCCAGCTCGTCCTCGATGCGGCGCAGCAGGTGCGTCTTGCCCGATCCGACCAGGCCGGAGACGACGATCAACCTGCCGGTCTGCACGGCCGCACAGACCTCGCGCACGAGGTTGCGCTGATGCTCTGTCTCGAAGTTGCCGACGCCTTGGAACGGGCGGGCGAGCCCGTAGCTGGATTGAACGTCGGCGAGCATCAGCTTGTCCCCCGTCTTGACTGGAACCGCTCTCGGATGCGGTCAGCGATGATGGTCTTGTCGAGCGTTTCGCCCAGCAGCGCGTCGATGAAGGCGCGGTCTGCCTCAGGCAGCGAGCCGAGCGGTCGCCGGAGCTGGTCGACGATGGCGTGGCGCGCCGCGAGCCCGGTCGGGTATGCCGTCTCGACCGCCGGCTCCGGAAAAGGTGTTTGCCGCACCGCGAGCCCTGCGGTGGAGGGCGGCAGCGACGGCAGCGGCCGGTCGCCGCCCGTCACGGTCGCGCGGGGCAGCCCCAGCTGGTCAGCGAGCCGGACCACCTTGTCGAGCCGCTCCTCGGCGCGGCTCTTCTGATACTTGCGATAGCGGTAGAGCGGCACGGCGCCGCGCGACGGCTCGTAAGGGCCATGCCGCTTGCCGTCATGCTCCACGAAGAGCTGCTGGTCGAACAGCCCCCAGAGCAGCGTCACCGTCTCGCCGGCGAGCTCGGGCTCGACCTCGTAGGAAGCGCCCTCAACCGAGACGGTCGCGTCGCCCGCAACGGTGCGCCGCTCGGGCTCACGAGCGAAGGCGCAGAACCGCTCCCATGAACACATGGCCCGCACGCCATCGCCGGGCAGGTGCCGCAGCCAGTGCTCGATCCGCGCGTGTGGCTCGGAACGATGGTCGCCGTTGTTGTAGGTGACCAGCGCACGCCGCATCCACAGATTGGCTTCCGCCTCGTCCTTGGGTTTGTGGAAGTGGTACAACGTCTCGTGCACCTCCTTCACCGTGCGGAACGGCCGCTCGACCTTGCCCTTGGCGCGGGCCGCGGTGTGCCGGTCGTCGGCCTTCGGCGGCAGATGGGTGAGGACGCGCACGCCGAGGCTGCCCATCACCGACTGGAACACGCGCGACCGGCTGACCGGGCCGTTGTCCATGTAGATCGTGACCGGCAGGCCCTGGAACGGCAGTTCGGGCTCAGGCTTGGCGGCGAAGGCGTTGAATAGAAAGCGCAGCGCGGACTCGGCATCCTCGCCATAGACGCTGCGATATTCCTGGTAGACCACGCCCGAGCAGTCATCGACGGCCGAGAACAGCATCAGCGTGGGTTTGCCGCGACCCTGCTCGATCCAGAGCGGCGCCTCGACCTGCTTGAGGTCGGACGGGCTCATGTCGAAGTGCCACAGCTCGTTGGATCGCCGCGCCTGAAAACGAACGGCTGCGTGGGGGCGGGTCACGCGGGCATAGTCCAGCCCTGATGAGCGGAGCAGCCGGTCGATGGTCGCCCGCTTCAGCAGGCCGGGTGCTACCTTGACCAGGCCCTCCGGCGTCTCGACGCCATCGGTTTCCAGGAACTCGATGGCGCGGGCGGTCGAAACGTGCCGGCCCTTCTTGTTGGTGGTCCTGATCTTCAGTGCGGCGACGATCTCGGCGTAGCGCTCCATCTCGGCCTGCGGGGCAACCCGCGTCGCACCATGGTCGGACCGGCGCACCGACTTGGGGCGGTTCAGCTCGCGCAACGCCCGGTAAAGGGTCCAGATGGAGATGCCATAGGCCTCGGCCGCACGGGCGATGATCTCGGTGCGACCGGGGTCGCGTGGGGGCAACAGCGACAACCGTCGGCGAAGATCGATCAGCGCCTCTCCAGGCGGTCGCTTCGCCCGGTCAGCCATGGGCTGTTGCAGCCTCCTTGATCGATGCACCGCTGCCGCGCTTGCCTGCATAGCGATAGAGGGTCGCGACCGACACGCCCATGCGCTTGGCGATGTCGCGCACCGGCAACGTGCCCTCCTTCATCATCGCCCGTGCCGCGGCGACGTCGCTCGGGCGCATTGCCGATGGGCGGCCACCCTTGCGACCCTGCCGGCGCGCCTCCACTAGCCCCGCGGTAGTTCGCTCGCGGATCAGGGCACGCTCGAACTGCGCGATGGCGCCGAACACGTGAAAGGTGAGCATGCCACCCGGCGTTGTCGTGTCGATGCTCTCGGTCAGCGACACCAGCCCGATCTTCTCGCGCTCCAGATCCTCGGCCGTGGCGATCAACTTCTTGAGCGAGCGGGCGAGGCGGTCGAGCTTCCAAACAACCAGCGTGTCGCCTGCGCGCAGCACGTCTTCCAGAATGCGCGCCAGTTCGGGCCGGTCATCGCGCGCGCCCGACGCCTTTTCGGTGAACACCCGCTCGCAGCCGGCCCGCCGCAGCGCATCGAGCTGGAGCTCGGGGTTCTGGTCGCTGGTGCTGACCCTGGCATAGCCGACCCGCATGAGCGTCTGATCTTCTCCAAACTCGTGCGGGGCATACCGTTTTGCGACGCGGGTTTCCAGAACAGTTTTGACAAAGTGCGGCCCGCAGATTTACGTTGCCGGCCCAGCAAGGCGATCGGCTCGTCAGAAACGGTCGTTTTGCAGAACCGCTGAGGAGCCGGGTTCATGCAGGTGCTCGATACGGTTGGCTGGGTCGGTGATGGCGACGACACCGACTTCTTCCTCGCAATCGAGCGCACCTTCGATCTGCGCCTGCGCTCGAACCTGCCTTGGACAACGTTCGGCGAGGTGCGTGACCATGTCGTCGCGCATGTCGCAGCCTACAGCGGGGGCGGCACGACATGCGCCACGCAGATGACGTTCTACAGGCTTCGACGCGCGCTCGGGCTTGGCCGGCACGTCGGGCCGGATGCGCCGTTGGCGCCGCTGATCGGTGGGAAGCTGCGCCAAGCGTTCAGCGACCTGGAAGCCGATACCGACCTCAAGATGCCGGCGACGCGAGCCGGATGGCTTGGGATTGTCAGTGGTCTCTGCTTCGCTGTCGCGGTCGCGATCCTCGCCTTCACGACGCTGGCACCTCCCCTTCGCATCTTCGCTGCTGGAGCGAGCGCCTACGCGGGGCTATGGTTACGGCACCTCGACCGCCGGCGATTACCTCGGAGGTGCGACACTATCGGCGATCTCGCCCGACTGGTCACGGAGCAGAACCGTGGCAGGCTTGCCCGCGACGGCGCGCGCCTCACCGCCCCCGAGATTTGGCGGATCATCCAGCAACTGGCCGCCGAGGAGAGCGGGATCGACCCCGATCTGATTGGGTCGGAAACGACCTTCTTCCGAGCCAAAGTGCGAGCAGCCTGATCAATGGCTTACTGGATTGCATAGATTGATGCCGAGACACGGGACATTGCGTGGCGTCGGACTGACGGCTTTGGGTGCCGTTGTCGTCGCAGGCTCTTTCGTCGCTCTCGGATTGCGACCGGATGGGATCGCCAGCTACTATCGCGATACGCTGACTCCGGCAGGGTTTGCCATTTGGTTCTGCGGCTTCGTAGCCGCCACACTCGCTCCACCCGCCATAGCTGTACTCTGCTGGTTTGGCGCCATGCGGTTCCGCTACGGGTGGCTTCTCCACATCCTGCTTGTTCCTGCCACCTACGCCGCTGTGCGAGGATCAATCGCGCTCATGCTCGCGGTAGCAAGTGAGCCGGACAGCGATGGCCCAACGAGATGGGCTACCGATCCAGCAGTGATGCTGATGGTGGTTTGCCCCATCGTGTACTTTCTGATCTTGGGTTCCACAAAGCTGCGTGAGCATCGCGCATCAGCAAATGACTGCTAATCTCGACTTTGTAGTTGGCAGATACCATGAGCGGCCCTTTGCCGTTTGCGAGCAGACGCGGATGATGGCGAGCACATTGTCGGATAGCGTGAGCAGCATAGTCGGCTCGTTGTCAGGTAATCTGGGCAGGAAAAGGCGCTGTTTGCGAGCAGAAGCTGCTACGGTTGCAAGCGCCTACATCTAAGCGCGCCGGCCTTCACCATCGGCAAGAGGCACGTGTTCCAGGATGGCGACACGGTGTGGAGCAATGTCTCTCATCCTAACGACTTCATCTCGGACATCATGAACAACATGTTCAACTCGCATGGCAAGCGCTTCGACGCATGGACGGACGTTCAGTGGACAGCGCCCGGGTCGATGTCGCTGCTCAGCTATTATGCCGAGCCTGGCACGCCAAAGGAGGACGGGCATATGCACACGTCCATCCACGTGATGACGCCGGAGTCACCGGACACCACACATTATTTCTGGGCTTTCGGGCGCGACATCCATCCGGACAATGAGGAGTTCTCCGCAAAATTGCGCGCCGGCATCGAATATGCGTTCGAGGAAGAGGACAAGCCGATGATCGCTCTCCAACAGGCGCAAGTCGGCGATCGGGACATCATGTCCATGCGGCCTGTGCTCCTGGCTGGCGATGCTGGCGCGGTGCGCGCTCGTCGCATGCTGCGTAAACTTATCGCGCAGGAGCAATCCAACGGCGAAGAGGCGAGCGATCAGAAGCAGTCAGTGGACGCTTAGGATTCAGTCCGCCTGTTTCCTGGCTGACTGTCGCTTCTGTCGTAAGTCTAGCGAGATCCAGTCTGCACGTGAGTTGAAAGTCAGGTGTGATGACTTCTTGCATTAACGCTGTTTGAAAGCGCGCAAGTGCCACTGGCTGCCAAAGCAGCCAGCCAGCTTGCGAAAAATAAAGAGGGAGGGAGAGGTACAATATGAAAAACCGCATCAAAATTGGGCTGATGCTCGGCACGGCTGGTGCGCTCGGCTGGACCCCGGCATACGCGCAGGCCCCCGCTGAGGCACAGATTGCTCCGGCGCTGCCTCAAGCCGTGGCGCCTGCTCAGGCGGAAAGCACAGACCCCGCGTCCAATGTCGGCATCGGGGACATCGTGGTCACGGCGCAGCGCCGCGCGGAGAATGTCCAACAGGTCCCGATTGCCGTTGCAGCTTTTTCCGGTGCGGCCCTGCAGGAAAAAGGCGTCGACAATGTTTCGCAGCTCGCGAACCTCACCCCCGGCGTGCAGCTATCGTCCACGTCGCAGATTTTCAGTTCGCCATCGATGTTGTCCGGATTCATCCGCGGCATCGGCCAGGACGACTTCGCACTCAACTTCGACCCGGGCGTCGGCACCTATGTCGATGGTGTCTACCTCGCGCGTACCGCCGGGTCGAATGTCGATCTTCTCGACGTGGAACGCATCGAGATCCTGAAGGGCCCTCAGGGTACGCTGTTCGGACGCAACACCATCGGTGGCGCGATCAGCGTCGTCACCCGCAAACCGACAGACGATTTCAGCGTGATGGGTCAGGTCTCGGGCGGTCGCTTCAACCGAATCGATGTCGGTGGCGTCATCAACATCCCGATCGTCGAGGGCAAGCTCAAGAGCAGCATTGCCTTCTCGTCGAAGAACCGGAACGCTTGGCAGAAACGGATCCCGTTCCCTGGAGCTGCAGGCTTTGCTTCGGATCCTTCAGAAGCCTTCCAGCAGATCGATTATACCTCGCGGACCGCAGCAGGCGGCATCAGCGAACAGGGCGTTCGCGGTAAATTGCTATGGAACGCGACCAATGCGATCGATGTGACGCTGGAGGGCGACTATCTCAACTCGGAAACGAGCGCTTCGCCAAGCACTCTTCTCGGTACACGGTCAACTGTGTTGTCACCGGCCGGAACGCCAGTCGATGCGGACGGAAACGGCGTCCCGGACTCCACTTTGGCCGGCCTCTATAATACCTGCATCAGCCTTCCGGAGTCAGTGCTCGGCGCGATTGGTCTCGGCGGCGCCTGTGGCCCGCGTGCGGGCGGCCTCCCGGCTATCGCCGGCGCGAACGCGGACGCCGATCCCACCAATAGTCGGCTTCCGATCGATAACCGCTTCGTTACCGGTAGCCTCAACCGTGGTTACGGCACGGGTATCAATTTTACCAACACGCGCAATTTCGGATTCACAGGGACCGTCGATATCGACTTGGGTGGACCTGCCTTGAAGTCGATCACCGCCTATCGCAATCTCGACACCCGTTTCGGACAGGATCTCGACAACTCACCGGTCGTGGGGTTCGAGGGCTCATTCCGGGTGAAGCAGCATCAGTTCAGCGAAGAGCTGCAGCTTTCGGGCAAGGCGTTCAATGACAAACTCGATTATCTCGTCGGCGCGTATTATTTCTCAGAAGGTGGTAGGGAATCGGAGGATGTCGCATTTCCCGGCGGTCTGTTGCAGATCGTCGGAAACTATCGGTTCAACACCAAGTCCTACGCGCTCTTCACGCACCTCAACTACCGTGTGAACGATCTCATCGGGATCACGCTGGGCGGACGTTATACCAAGGAAGATAAGACGCTCGTTGGAAGCCAGCGGGACCTCAATATGCTTCTCACCAAACTCGGTACTCCGGCATTTCTGTTCCCGGATCCGACAGACCTGTCGCAATTCTACCCGACAGGGGAGCAGAAGCTCTCGTTCAGCAATGTTTCGCCGCGCGTCGGCATCGAACTCCATCCGACCGAGCGGATAATGCTGTACGGATCATTCTCGAAGGGGTTCAAGTCGGGCGGCTGGACGACCCGCGTCGCCGCTCCGGTCCCGCCGGATCCGACCAAGCCTGCGGACAAGCAGGCGCCGAGCTTCAATCCGGAGAAAGCCGACACGTTCGAGATCGGCTTCAAGTCGCAGCTTTTCGATCGAATGCTGCAAGTCAATGCTGCGGCATTCTACACGGACTACAAGGGCATCCAGATCCAGATCCAGCGCGGCATCGGTGCCTCCTTCGAGAACGCCGGCAACGCCAGAATCAAGGGTTTCGAGGTCGAGACGATCTTCGCGCCGAGCCGCGTCTTCCGCGTGAGCGCGTCGGCGGGATACATTGACGCTTACTATCGGAGGATCAACGATCCGTCGGGCACGATCACGCTGGCGAGCCGGCTGCCGCGTGTCCCGAAGTGGACCGCGACGCTATCTCCCGAGTTCAACGTTTTCCTGGCCAATGAAGGTCGGGTCACACTGCGGGCGGATTATTCCTACAAGTCCACCATGGCGGCGGATGCGGAAAACACGCCCGAGTTGTTCAGTGGGAATGTCAGCCTCGTCAATGCCTCGCTCACGTACAGCGCGCCCGGCGACGACTGGTCTCTCGCAATTGGCGGGAACAATGTTTTCAACAAACGCTACATCGCAAATGGCGTCAATCAGCTCAATGGAGCTGGCCTGCTGAGCGCGGTGCCGAACAGGCCGTCTGAATATTATGCGACTTTGAGGTTTAAATTCTGATCGACCCGGACTGATCCCACTCCGGATGCTCCTATCTGTCCGGCCCGGGTTTAACCTAGGCCGGGCTTTCTTTGCTAGGTCGATGGCAGCTTTCTCACATCCGCGCGGACAGCACCTTGTGCAGGAGCTGTCGCAACCAGCGGTGAGGCGGGTCGTCTTGGTTCCTCGCATGCCAATATTGCCTGACCTCAAATGCTTCCATAAGAATTGGCGGCCGCACGGCCCGGAGTCCGTAGACCTCGGCGAGCCGACCAATCACGCGAGCCGGAGCGGTAAGAATAAGGTCCGACTCGAAGCAAGCTGCCAACGCCACGAGAAAGCTGCTCGCGACGATCCTGATCCGATCGGGATGGATCTTGTCGAGGAGAGCGCGTTCGACGGCACGATGGGCATGGGCCATACCCTTGGTGCTGACCACGATATGATCTGCGGCCATGAAGTCATCGGTCTCACCGGACTTGATGAACGGATGACCTTCCTTTCCGAAGCACAGATATTCCTCCTGGTAGAGCCGTTGCGTCTTGATGCCGGCAACAAGGCTCGGATAGGCGCCGACGGCGATATCGACATGCCCGGTCTCGAGCGCGCTCACCATTTCATCGCCGCTCAGCGTGAGTGCGCGGTAGCTGGTGTGTGGTGCCTCGAACCGCGCCGCCGAATGCAACGCCGTCAAAACGACAAGATGGGCGATGTCCGATCCGGCAATGATGAATTCGCGCTTGAGACGGTCAGGTGAGAATGTCTGCCCGCCTTCAGCCAGGTCGCGACGCAGTTCCAGCAGTTGCTGAACAACCCCGGCGATCGCCTCGGCACGTGGTGTCGGCTCCATGCCGTCGCGCGCCCGGACGAGAAGCGGGTCGCCCAATGCTTTGCGCAGGCGCGCCAGCCCATGGCTGGCGGTGGGCTGCGGTAGGTCGAGTTCTCGTGCAGCGGCGCTGACGCTGTGCCGCTTTAACAGCGCATCCAAAAGCACCAAGTGCCGAAAATCCAGGTCATCTATATTCACAATCTGAATTGTATCTATGAAGGTCCGCCAATTGTCAAATACTCCCTGATCCCTCAAACAGGCTGCAGCAGCGATCGTTGTGCAGGTTTGAAGAGACGATCCGCAATCGCAGAAAATAGTGGAGAGCGATCATGATGCAACTGCCCGAACGCGTCGAAGGACTTCATCACATCACCGTCGCGACCGGATCCGCGCAAGGCGACGTGGATCTTCTCGTCAAGACGCTGGGACAGCGGCTCGTCAAGAAGACGATGTTCTACGACGGCGCACGGCCGGTCTATCATCTGTATTTCGGCAATGAGCTTGGCGAACCGGGCACGCTGTACACCACTTTCCCCGTTCGCCAGGCTGGCTACACCGGAAAGCGTGGTGCAGGGCAGATATCGGCGGTTTCCTATAACGCACCCGTCGGTACGCTTTCCTGGTGGCAGGAGCATCTCATAAAGCGCGCTGTGACCGTCTCGGAAGTGCGTGAGCGGTTCGGGCAGAAATATCTGTCGTTCGAGCACCCCGACTGCGGTGTCGGCTTCGAAATCATCGAGCAGGACACGGACGGCCAGTTCGAGCCCTGGGACTCTCCCTATGTGCCCAAGGAGGTCGCGCTGCGGGGCTTTCACAGCTGGACGGCCACCCTAAATCGCAATGAGGAGATGGACTCCTTCATGCGCAATGCCTGGAACCTGAAGCCCCAGGGACGCGACGGCAATTACCAGCGCTACGCTTTCGGCAATGGCGGTGCGGCCAAGGTGCTAGACGTCTATATCGATGAGGACGAAAGGCCCGGCACCTGGGCGCTTGGCGAAGGCCAAGTTCATCACGCCGCGTTTGAAGTCGCCGACCTCGACGTGCAGGCCGCGCTCAAATTTGACGTGGAAGGCCTCGGCTACACCGATTTCTCAGATCGCAAGCACCGCGGCTACTTCGAATCGATCTACGTTCGTACGCCGGGCGGCGTGTTGTTCGAAGCCTCGGTCACGCTTGGTTTCACCCATGACGAGAGCCCCGAGAAGCTCGGCAGCGAGGTCAAGGTCGCGCCGCAGCTCGAAGGTGTAAAGGACGAGCTCCTCCGGACGATGAACGATCCGATCGTCATTTGATCGCAAGGATGACTCCGCAGGCTGGGTGAAGAGAATGTGGCGACATCGGGCAGTCAATAGCCGAAATGGTGCGCGGATCGGTGTTCATACCACTGGCTTGCCGAGCGGTGAGCCGATCCTGCTCCTTTCTTCCCTGCTGGCCGACTGGCGGTCCTGGAATGACGTGGCCGGTCGTTTACCTTCAGGGGTATATGCGATCACGATGGACCTGCGGGGTCATGGAACGAGTTCGCCGAGTGCCGGCGACTACAGTCTAGCCGAACTGGCGGCCGACGTGCTTAATGTAATGGATAACCTCGCGTTTGCAAGAGTTCATCTTGTTGGCACGTCGGTCGGGTCGATGGTCGCGCAATATCTTGGCGCCACGGCGGGACACCGGCTTATCTCGCTGACACTCGTGGCAGCAGGTTCTCTCGTTCCAGAGCCAGCTTGGCCGATCTGGGACAAGCGGGTGGCCGCAGTGCGCAGCGGCGGGCTCATTACGCAGGTGCCGATCGTGTATCCGGCATGGTTTTCCGGAGCGGTCGACCAAGGTCTGCTGGATCTTGCTGAGTCGATGATCTTGGCCACGACAGTTGCCGGATTCACCGGCGCTGTCGCAGCGATCAAGGGCCATGACGCGAGAAGCCTTCTTCCGCAGGTCGAAACGCCAACGCTCGTCATAGCCGGTGCGAACGATGCCGCCGTGCCACCGGAGGCGGTCCGCGCGACCGCCGCTCTCATTCCAGGTGCCGCATTCGAAGTTGTGACGGGTGCCGCGCACCAGGTCGCGATGCAGCATCCTGTCGCCTTTGCGGACCGGCTATGCCGCCATATTGCTGGAGCGCCGCGATGACGTTTTCCCCTGAAGGACCCTATGGGACAATCGTGACCGGCCCGCCTGTCGAACAGGCAAATGCTGCGATCATTCTTCTGCACGGCCGTGGCCAGCGTGCGCAAGCGATGCTGGAACTTGCGAGACAGCTCGATCTGCCCTCTGTCGCCTGGCTTGCCCTGCAAGCGCCCGCCGGGGCGTGGTACTCGCCCAAATATGACGGGTTCGATCCAGACGGCGACAGGTCTGTGGCTGACGCCTGCACCGCCTTGGCTGAGATCTCCTCGCGGCTGGAAGCAGCCTGGGTCGCGCTAGACCGTCAGGGCATAGTCGGCTTCAGCCAGGGTGCCTGCCTCGCCAGTCACTTCATGTGGTGCGGCGCTGCGAAAATGGGGTTCCTGGGCTCGCTGACCGGAAGCCTCCCGGGTTTTGAGCTCCCAACCGCGCCAGTTGAGCCTCGGTTTACCGGTCTCAAGGCGATATTCACAGGTGGTCTGAACGACGATTGGGTCAAGGCAGAGCATGTGCGGGAGACAGCTGAGCGCTTTAGACTCTCTGGTGCTGATGTCGGCGAGTATATTCAACCGATCAAGGACCATGGAATTGGGGCGGACGAGATCGCGTTGTTGCGAGACACCCTGATCGCACGCTTCGAGCTGAACCCGCCGGTCCCTACGCGCGGGCCGCGACATCAGCCGCTCGTGCCGCAAAGCACGCCAAGTCTGACGGATTGAACGTCCCATGCTGTTCTCCGTCATAACCACCATCTCGCCTGAAAAGCTGGCAGAGCGCACAGCAGCCATACCGGCACACCGCGCCTATCTTGCGTCGCACACCGCAAGCATTTTGGCAGTGGGGACCACCTTCGCCGAAGGCGGCGATTTGGTCGGATCGACATATCTCGTTGATGTCGACGATTGGAACGCAGCCCGGGCCTTCATCGCCGAAGACCCCATGACCGTGTCCGGGGCACGTCAAAGCATCGACATTCTTGAATGGCGGATGGGCGGGTTCGATCGGCGATACCCCTGGCAAGGGGCGAACGTCGAGAGACAAGACGCAGCGCATCAAAGTCTGAATAAGGAAGGGGTGAGCGCTGCGCCCCAACCTTCGCTCCGCACACGCCATCTCAGAGTGTTGCTGCTGATCACCACGCTCGCGCCGCTAGTGGCCCTCGTCAACATTCTCTTGGGCGACACCATTGCCCATCTTCCCGTTTTGCTGCGCTCCTTCTTGGTCGTGGGGCTTGTCGTGCCCGCCGCGACCTATGTTGCACTGCCGCTGCTTACCGGCCTTGCGCGCTGCGTGGGGCAGGAGCGCCGGGAAAGTTCACCAGCCATCCGGCCGCCGGCGGAACACACTCATTCTACATGACGATTTAGCCCGCAAAAATCCCCGAACGTCTCAGTTCCAGGCAAAAGGATCATAAAAATATGAGCGCTGATACAGAAACCCTGGCGAGGAAAGTCCGTGAAGAGGTTATCAAGCCTGAGCAATCGACTCTGATTAGCCCGGATCGACAGTCACCGAGCCTCCTTCGCCGCGAAGCGACGGTCGAACCGCGGTTCGAACTGTTCCACTTCGTGTTCTCAGTCTGCTCGCAAAAGGTGCGCGGCACCCTAATGGAGAAGGGCGTGACCTTCGGCTCCAACGAGTTGACGATCCTTCCCCCGCAGAATGAGAATTATTGTCCGCAATATGTCCGGCTGCGGTTGCGATCGGAAGCCGCAGCCAAGCACCGTCCTGTCAGCTCGTTCACTGGGCAGTCGTCTGTTGATTCCGAAGGGTTCGACCCGCTCGTCGTACCGACCCTCGTCGACCATGAGACCGGCCGGATCCTCGCCGATTCCAAGGCAATCTGCCTCTACCTCTGCGACGCCTTGTCCGGCGGTACCGATCTTCTGCCCGCCGACATACGGGAGGCTGTGCTCAAGCAGGTCCAGCTCGCTGACACGACGCCCCATGTAGCCCTGCTCTACGGCGCCGATCCGGACGGTGATCGTCGGCCCGAAAGCATGCAGGCGGTCATGCCCGGCATCCACGCACACAAGATCGACGCCGTGCGCCGCAATATCCCGCTCGCGGACGGCGACCCGCTTCTCCTCGAAGCCTACCAACACAAGATTGTGAAGGAGGAAGCCGCCGCCTCGTTCGTCATCAACGAGCCGCAAATGCGGACCGCCATCTCGAAGGCGGAGCAGCTGGTTACCGATCTCGATCGCGACCTCGGGGCGTCCACCGGACCTTGGCTGTTCGGCGACCGCTTCACGCTCGCCGACCTGTTCTGGGCCGTCAGTCTCTACCGCTTCCTCTGGCTCGGCTATTCGGGTTTCTGGAAAGACGGTGCAGGCAAGCCCCGTGTCGAGGCCTATGCCAATCGGCTCTTCGCGCGGCCCTCCGTCAAGGATGCGATCATCCAGTGGCCCGGCCATCCGCCGAGCGAGAATGTCATCCATCTCCTGAGCAACGCCTAAAGGCAACCACCGCGCCGTCCGCAAGCGACGCGGTCCATGCCCTGAACGCGTCGTCCGGCAGGGCCGAGACCATTCAACAGCGCTCGAATCCAGGACGAGCATGGATTTCTTATATGGATCAAACACTTCTCGAAGTACGCGTAACAAAAAAGGCTCTGTTGCAAAGATTGGCGGCAGTCAGAGGTAGGCTGTCGCTCTGCGCCGATCAGGCGGCTGCTGCGAAATGGTGGTTGAGCATGCCCATGGCCTCCGTCAGCGCCGAGGGCCCAATGCCAAAAGCTCTCTCCACAAGGCGCACCTCGCCCCTGATGCCGGGCTGCAGGCACCAGGGGCGAGCCTGTCGGCTCTGTTGCAAAAATCGTGAAGCTTGAGCATGCTTGGCGGAGATTGGACGGACGGAACGATGACGGATTTCAAGTGGCGCCATTTCCAGGGTGATGTGATCCTGTGGGCGGTGCGCTGGTATTGTCGCTATCCGATCAGCTATCGCGACCTTGAGGAAATGCTGGCGGAACGCGGCATTTCGGTCGACCATACGACGATCTATCGCTGGGTCCAGTGCTACGCCCCGGAGATGGAGAAGCGGCTGCGCTGGTTCTGGCGGCGTGGCTTTGATCCGAGCTGGCGCCTGGATGAAACCTACGTCAAGGTGCGGGGCAAGTGGACCTACCTGTACCGGGCAGTCGACAAGCGGGGCGACACGATCGATTTCTACCTGTCGCCGACCCGCAGCGCCAAGGCAGCGAAGCGGTTCCTGGGCAAGGCCCTGCGAGGCCTGAAGCACTGGGAAAAGCCTGCCACGCTCAATACCGACAAAGCGCCGAGCTATGGTGCAGCGATCACCGAATTGAAGCGCGAAGGAAAGCTGGACCGGGAGACGGCCCACCGGCAGGTGAAGTATCTCAATAACGTGATCGAGGCCGATCACGGAAAGCTCAAGATACTGATCAAGCCGGTGCGCGGTTTCAAATCGATCCCCACGGCCTATGCCACGATCAAGGGATTCGAAGTCATGCGAGCCCTGCGCAAAGGACAGGCTCGCCCCTGGTGCCTGCAGCCCGGCATCAGGGGCGAGGTGCGCCTTGTGGAGAGAGCTTTTGGCATTGGGCCCTCGGCGCTGACGGAGGCCATGGGCATGCTCAACCACCATTTCGCAGCAGCCGCCTGATCGGCGCAGAGCGACAGCCTACCTCTGACTGCCGCCAATCTTTGCAACAGAGCCCTTGCGCCCATTGTGAAGACCGCTACGCATGAGGCCGAAAATCGCTCGAATCCGAATGCACCGATTCTTCCACCGCCACCTACCGACAGAAAAGCCGGCAACGCCTTTGTGGACAATCTCGACCTGTATGAACCCATCTATGCCGTTTACGGGCCAGGCACCGACAGCGAAGCTCGCATTCAACTGAGCTTCAAATATCGCCTGTTCGGAGCCTCGGCGAACAGCCAGACGTCTTCCAATTGGCGAGACGGGCTGTACCTCGCCTACACCCAGAGAATGTTCTGGGACCTTGAAAGCAAATCCTCCCCGTTCCGCAACATCGATTTCCAGCCCGAACTTATCTACATCACACCGACAGTTGGCCTTACCGGCGACATCGCCATGACCGTGCAGGCGGGTATTCGTCATGAGTCCAACGGGCGGGACGGTCCCCAGTCGCGCAGCATCAACAGCATCTACATCGCTCCAATGGCAACCCTTCCGATCGCCGGCGATTACAGGCTAACATTCGCCCCCAGGCTTTCCCTGTATGTCGGTAACAAATCCGACAATCCGGATATCGTCCATTATCGCGGACATGCCGGATTGTTCATGGAGGTCGGAGAGGATAATGGACTGCGCCTCTCCACCTCCACCCGTTTCAACTTCGGTTCGGGCAAAGGGGCTGTCAATGCCGACCTGTCCTATCCGTTGCCCCGTCTCCTCGGCGGTGGTCCCGATCTCTATCTCTTCGCCCAGTCCTTCTACGGCTATGGTGAAAATCTGCTCGATTATAACCGGCGCACCCGCCGGTTACGTATAGGCGTTGCTCTCGTGCGATAATCTTGAGGCGACGCCACAGTCTTTCTCTCGCAGAGTTCATGCCGGTATCACCTTCCGCCATCGGGCCTGACCTCGATCGTGCAGCGCACCGGCTTTTTCGCCTTGTCAGCCTGCTCGCGGCATTTCTGCACCGCCTCGCGGTTGCCATCGACGAGCGGCGAGGCCGCGACGATCAACGCCCAGCTCTCGGGCGCGGCGGTCTGCATCAACCGTTGCCCCGCATCCCACATCGTCGGTTCGCCAAGCGCGTGCATCGCCCGCCGCTCGGGCCAGTGCCAACTCGCCGGCATCATCCGCGCGACCGGGCCGGCGAGCGCCGCATAGAGCAGCATCCCCAGCGCCGCGCCCCCCAGCCCGGTCCCGATCAGCCAGCGGTTTTGCACATCGCCGCGCCGTGCGGATGCGAGCCGGTTGCCGACCTCGCGCGCGGCCTGGTCCAGTCCTGTCCGGGCTTC
The DNA here is from genome assembly GCF_001563265.1 of Sphingobium sp. TKS. Lineage (NCBI taxonomy): Bacteria > Pseudomonadati > Pseudomonadota > Alphaproteobacteria > Sphingomonadales > Sphingobiaceae > Sphingobium > Sphingobium sp. TKS. The sequence continues at coordinate 25,522 of NZ_CP005090.1, forward strand.
GGCGATCAGCCGTTGATCCTCGCGACGGGCATGGAGCGCCGCCGATACGATCTCGCCCGCCATGTTGTGAGGCGTCATCGACAGGAGAGGACTTTTGGCGATGGGGTCGATCTGCTGCACCAGCACCCCCAGCACCTTTTCGGTGCGGGCCAGCGTCGGCTCGTAATCGGGTATCTCGATGGACTCGCGCGTAGCAGCCAGCCCCGCGATCGCGGCGCGCAGCAACCCGACCTCGCCATGCACCGACGCCAACCGATCCTCGACCCGCGCGAACGCCAGCGCCGGATCGTCACCAGCATCGGGTTCGCGATATTCATCCTCGTCCATCATCCTCTCCCTATCGGCTCAATCCGCGATCGTGACTGATCCCCAACCCCCGCGACAGCTCGCGCCCAAGCTCGCGGCCCGGACTCATTCCGATCTCAAGCCCCAGCTCGCGGGTGCGACCGCGCAGGATCGATTCCACCTGGGGATCGCGCTCAAGGCTTTTCGCCATGCCCGCCATCTCCTGCCCGAGCGTCTTGCGGCCCGCCATGTCGCCGGCGCGATAAAGCCGGTCGCGATCCTGGGAGAGCTGTTGCCAGCGTTCCACGAACCGATCGGCGCGCAAGTTCGGATCGGCCCGCACGCGCGCCTCTTGGCGTATCGCCTCGATCATCGGGCCGCTGCGCCCCGCCGCCGCCTCGCGCAGCAAGCCGGAATCGCGCTTCATCGCCTCGGCCATATCGTCCGAAGCTCGCGGCCGGAGCGTGTCGAGCGCCTGAACCGCGCGCTCGAGCGCGACCTTCTGATGTTCCAGCACCGGCCCGCCCGACGCCCGCGCCTGCAACACCGCCTCCGCCGAACGCGAGGCCCGCTCGACCGCGCGCCGGAAATCGCGATCCTGGCCCTGCTCGGCCCGCGCGGGCAATTCCTTCGCCGGCTCCGGCGTCGGCGTGCGCTGGGGCAGTTTCAGCCCGTCAAACATGCCCCGCTTGGGAGCCGGCTTTTCCTTCGCACCCTGTGCTGGCTCGGCCGCCTTCACCGGCGCGGCCGACAGCTTCAAGCCGTCGAACATACCGCGCCGCGACTGACGCTCGGCCGCGGCCTTCGCCTCGCCGGCACCGCGGTCGCCGCCAATATCGGGCGTGCGGGAATCCTCGCCCATCTGGCGTGAAGTTCCCGCGCGGGGCGCGAGGATCTCCACGCCCTTCCGCTCGGGTGCATCCGCAACGCGGATCTCACCCGACAGCCCGCGCCGATCGGCGAAGGATTGCGCCTCGGCATCGCGATCCCGATACATCGGATAGTCGGACGCCATATCCTTCGCCCGCTCGCGCGACAGCGTGCGGACAAGCCGGCGATCGTCGGCGAAGTCATCGCGGCCGTAATGGAGCTGCACCCCGTCGCGATGCCGGGACAGCGCCACATAGGCCGAATGGCGGTCCATGCCGGGGGTCGCCAGCACATGCGCCCGATCGACCGTCACGCCCTGCGATTTGTGGATGGTCGCCGCATAGCCATGATCGACATGGGCATAATCTTTCAGGTCGAACGCGACTTGACGGCCATCGTCCAACTTCACCGCCATGCTGTCGGGCGACACGCGCTCGACCTTGCCCAGCGTGCCGTTCTTCACCCCAAGGCCGCGATCGTTCTTGAGGAACATGATGCGGTCGCCGGTCGCGAACTCCCGCGCGCCCCGCTCGGCCGACACGCGCACGTCCTGGCCCAGCTCGCCGGCGTCGCGCAGCCGATCGCGCGCAGCCAGGTTCAGGTCGCGCACCTCGGCATTGGTATGGGTGAGGATGATCCGCGTCTTGTCGGGATCGGCGATGCGAGCGCGATCCCAGCCCTCCACAAGGCTTTCCCGCGCAGCCTCGCGCGTCTCGGCCGCGTGGACCATGCCATGCTCGGCATAGGCATGGATCGCCTCGCCGGTGCGGCCTGTTGCGAGCGCCCGCGTGGCGTCTTTCTGCCAGTCCTCATGCTGCCGGCGAACATCGCTGATCTCGGCCGCGCCGTAGCGCTCGGCCAGCGATCGGAACGCAGCGCCAGCCTCGATCGCCTGCAACTGCTCGGCGTCGCCGACAAGGATCACCTTGGCCCCTGCCCGTTCGGCCTCGGACAGCACCCGCTCCATCTGGCGCGTGCCGATCATGCCGGCCTCGTCAATCACCAGCACGTCGCGCGGACCTAGCAGCTCGCGGCCCTGCTCCCACTGATATTCCATGCTGGCGATCGTGCGCGAGGCGATACCGGAACCGCCCTCAAGCCCCTCGGCCGCGATCCCCGACAAGGCCGCACCGCGCACCTGATAGCCCGCCCGCTCCCATTCGTCGCGCGCAACGCCCAGCATGGTCGATTTGCCGGTGCCGGCATAGCCGACGACAATTGCCAAGTCGTTCTTGCCGGTGATATGCGCGAGCGCGTCCTTCTGCTGGCTTCCCAGCGCAAGGCCAACCCTCTCGGCGGTGTCTCGCCCCCCCATTTTAGACGCCGCCGGGAGACCATGCCCGGCCCGATCCGCTAGGCCGTAGCCGGCGCGCTCCAACCGCTGCTCGGTGTCGATCATCTCGCGCGACGTGAACCGGTCCTCGCCGCGTCCGTCCTTCCCCAGCGCTACCAGCTCGGGCGAGGTCCGCACCGCGCTCATCACCTGATCGAACTGGTCCTTGCCGTCGCTATGCCGGAACGCGAACTGCGCCAGGTCGCGCCGCGTGAACGTCGCCTGTTGGCGCGTGATCGCGTCGAGCGCGATTTGCGGATTGGCGATGATCTTCTCGCCATTCTCCCGCGCGATCCGGGCATGGTCCTCGACCCGCTCGGCCTCAAGCCCCTGTTCGGGCATACGCGACGCCGCCGGCCCGATCTTGTGCTGCGGCTCAAGCTCGATCCCCTGCGCCTCATAGCTGCGATGATCTATGCGCGCGTCTATATCCAGTTCGGCGAGGCGCTCGTTCACATGATCGGCCCACGCCTCGCGCCACTCCTGCAACAGCGCCGTGCTGTTCCACTCGCGCACCTTCTGGCCGAAGCCCTCCAGCCCTACCTCGCGCATCGACAGCATGACATGCGCGTGTGGCTTGGATTGCCCGTCCTTTCCCAAGTCCCAATGCACGTTCATGTCCGCGACCATGCCGCGCTCGACAAACTGCTTTTCGACAAAATCGCGGGCGAGCCGGATGCCCTCTTTCTGGTCCAGCTCGCGCGGAATCGAGAACTCGACTTCGCGGGCGAGCTGCGCGTCCTTGCGTTTCTCGCCCGCCTCGACCTCGTTCCATAGGGTCGCGCGATCGTTTAAACGCTCCGGTGTACCTTCGGGTAACATGATTTCCGAATGGACGACGCCGGCCTTGTTCGAGAAATCATGGTCGCGTCCTAGCCGGTCGTCGTGCAGCCGTTCCGCCGCACGATAGGCCGCGCTGGCAACGGCGCTCGATCCGTTGGCGCGACTGATGACCTTGGCCGAGAAATGGTAGATCGCCATGACGGCCGCTATACTGCCTTTCTTAGCGCACGTCGGCAACGACGTATAAGCGCGCACTCACACTCTCTGCCGTTCGCATGATTGACTTTGCCGCATTTTTTATCCGGAGCTGCTGTCCTGTCACCGCGACCGTGCTACGCTGCCACTCCCGATCATGGGCGCGAGGGAGAGAATATGCGTAAGGTCCGCGACTATGACGCCGAGTTGAAGGCGCTGGGCGACAAGGCCCGCGCCCTCAAGGCGAAGAAGGTCCAGCAGCTAGGCGAGCTGGTCACATCCACCGGGGCCGATGCGCTCGATCTCGATGTGCTGGCCGGGGTGCTGCTCGCCGCCGTCGAATCTGCCAGCGCCGACGAAAAGGAGGCGTGGCGCGCGAAGGGGTCCGCCTTCTTTCAAGGACGCGGCCGAAAGGCTGGCCGAAGCACTGGCGGCAACGCGGGAGGCGGAAGCAAAACTGGCGCAGGCGAGACGCAGGGTTGAAGCCGCACAGCGCCGCACCGATACGAGGGAATGGGCCGTGGCTCGCCGCGAACGCACCCGCCACCTCATAGAGCTGGGCGGCCTGGTCCAGAAAGCCGGCTTGGTCGAGCTGGCCGACGACGATCGCGCCACCCTCTACGGCGCGCTGCTCGAACTGGCCGCCAAGGCGCGCGAGGACCGCGACCGGCTCATGCTCTGGAAGCGGCGCGGCAAGCGCGCGTTCGACGCGGAAGCGGAAGGGAGAGACGCACCATGAACAGGCTCGATGTCGAAGCGATCCGCGCCCAGGTCCGCGCGCTCGATTTCACGCGCGGCACCCCGGCCGAAGTCGCGCTATGGCGCGAGGACGATGCCGACGCACGCGCCAATCTCGCGATCGAAGGCATGGACCTCGACTTGGCTGAACACGCCCTGTTCGACATGCTCCGCGAGGAATCCGTGCCCCCTCCCCTCGCCACCGCGATCGTCCTCAAGCTCCTCGATCATCCCGACGCCGACCCGACGCTGGCGATCTCGCCGGCGACGATCGGATGACGATGCGGACCGGCCTCGACCATCTGCCCGCCGTCAAGCGCCGCGAGCTGGAACGGGTCGCCCGCGTCCTGTTCGATGAATTTGAGGATGCCGTCAAAACCAAGCTCTCGGACAAGCGCAAGGGCGGCCGCATCCTCAAGCTGATCCTGTTCGGCTCCTACGCACGCGGCGATTGGGTCGAGGATCGCGCCAGCGGTTACATTTCCGATTATGACCTGCTCGTCGTCGTCAACGCCGACACCTTCACCGATCTGCAAACATGGTGGGCGGTCGCCGACGATCATCTGGTGCGCGAGCTGACCGTCACCAGGCACCTCGCCACACCCGTCAATTTCATCGTGCATTCGCTGATGGACGTGAACGACCAGCTCGCGCGCGGCCGTCCCTTCTTCGCCGACATAGCCCGCGACGGCATCGCCCTCTACGAAGCGCCAGGGCAAGCCCTCGCCGTGCCGCGCCAGCTCGACGCGCAGGAACGCCACGCCGAAGCCCTGCGCCATCGCGACCACTGGTTCCCGCTCGCCGCGCACGCGCTCAAGCTCGCCCGGGACAGCATTGCCGATGGCGTGCCGCGCGATGCCGCGTTCATGCTCCACCAGGCCGTCGAGCGGGTCTATAACGCCGTGCTGCTCGTCCTGACGCTCTACGCGCCCAAATCGCACCGTCTCGGCATCCTGCGCTCGCTCGCCGAAAATCTCGATCCCCGGCTGATCGAAGCCTGGCCGCGCGATACCCGCGCCGCCCGCCGCCATTTCGCGCAGTTGCAGCGCGCCTATGTCGAGGCCCGCTATTCCCATGCCTATGAAATCACCGCCGACGAACTGGCCTGGCTCGTTGACCGCGTGAAGCATCTCCACACGATCGCCGGCGCGATCTGCGCCGAACACCTCGCCGGCGACGACACCCCCGAGAAAAGCCCCGCCGATGAATGAGCATCCCATATCGGACGACGAACGCGCCCGACGCCAGAAGGCGATCGATTTCGCGCGGACCAATATCGAGCTGTCGGGCTTCGCTCTCTCGCCGGGAATGGCGGCGCTGGGCGTCCGGTTCGTCGCCGGCGAACTCTCCGAAAGCGAATACATCGCCGCCGCGCTCGCTCATGCCAACAGCCTGCCCGCAAGCGCGCCGGCGCAGGACTATTTCGCCAGCCTCGCAGAACTCGAAGCCGCATGGGAGGCCCGCGATCGGCCGTGATCCGCGCCGGATATTGGGAAATGACGATGGGAGGGAGTCCTGATGATGGAATGGTTCCGCCAGCTCGGCCGCGCGATCCGTAACCTTGCGCGCATCGCGCGGACCAACCCGATATGGGCGATCACCGCCCTTGTGGTCAGCCCGGTCGCCCTCATCCGCCATCTGTTCGGCGTCCTGGTGCTGTTCCTCATCACCGCCCTGGTGCTGGGGCTTGGGGTGCCGCTCATCCTCGGCAAGCTGCTCGGCCTGCCCCGCGATTCCAATATCTACCAGATCGTGATGATGCTGACGGGCCTGGTCATCTTCCTCGTCACGCTGCGCGCCCTCTTCCAACCGCTGATCCTGCGTTATGGCGGTCCTGCCGGCGACGACACGCACGGCTCGGCCCGTTTCGCCACCGATCGCGAGACAAAGCCCCTCGCCCAAAATGGCGACGGCCTGCTGATCGGTCGTGATCGCAAGTCGGGCAAGCTGCTGCGCTACGCCGGCCCCTCCCATCTGCTGACGATCGCGCCGACGCGCACCGGCAAGGGCGTGGGGACCATCATTCCCAATCTGCTCGACTATCCCGGTTCGGTCATCTGCATCGACCCCAAGGGCGAGAACGCCCGCATCACCGCCCGCCATCGCGCCAGGTTCGGCCCGGTCCATGTCCTCGATCCCTTCGGGGTGACGGGCATCGCCTCGGCCGCGTTCAACCCGCTCGATCGCCTCGACCCTGCCGGCCTCGATCTCGCCGACGACGCGATGACTCTGGCCGATGCGCTGGTCTATGACGCTCCCGGCGAAGCCGGCGAGGCGCATTGGAACGAGGAAGCCAAGGCGCTGATCGCCGGCATCCTCCTGTGGGTGGCCTGTGACCCGCAAGCGCAAGGCCAGGATCGCACGCTGGAAGCCCTGCGCGACTGCCTCACCTTCGCCCCTGATAATTTCCAGCGGATGCTGCGGGAAATGTCGCGCAGCACGCAGGCGCGGGGCCTGATCGCGCGTGCCGCCAACCGCCACCTGGGCAAGTCCGACCGCGAGGCAGCCGGCGTGCTGTCGGCCGCGCAGCGCCATACCCATTTTCTCGATTCCCCGCGCATGTCGGCCGTGCTGGGCCGCTCGGATTTCACCTTCGCCGATGTGAAGGCGCAGCCCACAACCGTTTATCTGGTGCTGCCGCCCGATCGGCTCGCCACCTATGCCCGCTGGCTGCGCCTGATGCTGGCGCAAGGGCTGACCGATCTGGCGCGCGCACCCGCCTCCCCTGCCCGCCCCGTCCTGTTCCTGCTCGATGAATTTGCCGCGCTCGGCCGCCTCGAACCTGTCGAGCGCGCTATGGGCCTGATGGCCGGTTACGGCATCCAGCTCTGGCCGATCTTGCAGGACGTTCACCAGCTCCGCGCGCTCTACGAGCGCCGCGCCGGCACCTTCCTGTCCAACGCCGGCGTCTTGCAGATATTCGGGGTCAACGATCACGACAGCGCCAAGCTCGTCTCCGATCTGCTCGGCCAGGAGACGGTCGTGTTCGAGACCATGAGCCGCGCGATCGACGCGGAGGAAACCGGCATATCGTTCGGGTCGCAGCATGTCGCGCGGCCCCTACTCACGCCCGATGAGGTCCGCACCATGCCGGCCAATCTGGAATTGTTGTTCCTCGCGGGGCAACGCCCGATCGTCGCGACCAAGCTCGCTTACTATGCCGATCGCGAGTTCGCCGGGAGATTCGACAAACCGTGAACCGGACTATCGAGCAAGGGGATAGGCCGATTGTTGTATAGTGTCAGAACCGCCGCCAAGGGCGGAAGGATAGGATATGGATCAGCGCGTCATTGATCTTTGGGACCGGCTCATGGCCTATGGAGAGAGCGGTTCCGCCCCTCTCCCCGCGATCCGCGATGAAGTGTTGGAGCTGCACGCGGCGATTACCGATGAGGAAAGCCGGCTTGGCCTCATGCGGATATTCAATCTCGTTTGCGACCTGGTGGCCGTGCATCTCCAAGAGACGAACGGCAATGTTGAAGCCTTCGCCCAACACCGCCAGGGCCAGATATGGATGTTCCTGCGCGCGGAATGCCTTGTCGATGGCGTGCTGGACCGGGACCGGCTGCGGTATGTGACCGGGCGCGAGGTGCAGGCCGGTCGCATGACGGAGGATGATCCGCTGCGCCGCTACGCATTGGGCGATGACTCCGCCTTTGATGGGCTTATGGCAGCGCCGCCGCCACAGAAGCGGACGCGCCATTAGGACCGGCTCAAATTCTACGCGCTAGATCCTCTGACCCCGCGAGGATCTAGCTTTCCAAAAAATCAGCCGCCTGGGAAGCCCGTAGAGCGCCATGCCGGCCGAACCCTCCCCGACCTTGCCGAACGTCTGAAATGAGGCCCAGCGGCCCGGAAATCGCGCCTGTGGCGACATTTCCGCCTGCCCTGCCCTCTCGGATTGATCGCTGTCCTATCCGCCTGGCTTTTCTGGAAAGCCAATTGCGACGGTGCTGCTGGCGCTGTGGCTGCGATGGAGGCGCAGCGTTTAAACGATCCCCTTTCTAACAAAAAGCGTGCCGGCGAAGCCGGCTCATCATGGGGATGCCGGGTGGGAGGATCGCTAAAGCGATCCGGGGCGGCCGAAGGCCGCGAGCCGGCGGGGCGAAGCCCCAAGAGGCGGTGTTTTTCTTCTTTCTGATTGTGCCTGAAGCGCGGCGCTGGTGAGTCGCGCTGCCGTTGTCCCGATTTTCGGGACAAGCTGTCCGATCTGGCGGGACGCTGGTGGGTGAAACCACGATGATCCAGCCTCTCGTCATAATCTTCCGCTGAAGTTATCCACAGGTCAGCCTAGTGTTAAAATATGGGTTTAGTGATGTGTTACGGAAATTCGGCCTGCCCGGAAAGGCGCAGAAATCCTCGCTTTTTTGGCAGAAATTTGCCGCGCGGTGAATCCGCTCTGACGAAAAAGCGAATCCAGAGTGACGAAAAGGCGAATCCACTATGACGATAGCGCCAGGCCTTCCCTGCCGCGCTCAAGCGTAATCGAAATGACGATAGCGCGGCGGTGAATCTGAAATGACGATAATCCGCTTGCGTATGTGAAATGACGATAGTAGCCCTAGCGTTAGTGAA
>NZ_CP005091.1 GCF_001563265.1 Sphingobium sp. TKS
GTGCCCGAGGAACCAACCACCGGCCGCACTATGAAAGCGGCTTCCACCGCTTCTGTCCGTGACGGACACGCGATCGTCAAAGCTGGCGAGTTTATCGAGGCCCGTTTCGGTGCAGGCACGTCGCCCTCCCTGGCAGCCCGCAAAACCCTAGCTCTTCTGATCGCCAAAGCTGCCGGCGAAGCGTGGCGACCGGGATCGCACGTCATCGCCAAGCGCGATCTGCGAGGCACCCACAACGCCAATGATCGGATCCAGGACACCCTCGATGAGCTGATGGATGTGAAATTCCAAATGCCTTCGACCTCGGCGCAAGGGCGTGCGGCGACGCTCACCGCTGCCCTGCTCGCCTGGACGCTCAACGAACATGCGGAAGACGGCCGGGCCACCGTCGAGTGGGAGTTCACGGCACCGGCGAGGGCAATCCTGCAGGGGAGCGATTACTACGCTCGCCTCAACCGGGCAGCTCTGCTCGCCTTCCGGTCGAAGTATGCGATCACCCTCTATGAGATGGGTTGCCTGCTGGCTGGACGGCGTAGCCCCACATGGTCCGGAACGGTCGATGAGCTGCGGGAGCGGCTTGGCGCGCCCTCTAATTCGATGCCCAACTTCTCCGACTTCCGGCGCCTGGTGCTGACACCTGGCAAAGCCGAAATCGATCAGCTCGCCGCCTTTACGATGGACTGGTCGGAAAAGCGCGGAGCGCGGGGCAAGATCACCCACGTCACCCTAACCTTCACCCCTAAAGACGACGATGCCACTGACGCCGCGGCCGATGAGGCAGGACGCCATAGCAGCGGTCGAAAGGCCCGCCGGGAAGGGACGACAGAAACCATCGTCGACACCGCCAGCCTCATCGCCTCGGCGGCTTCTCGGCTATCGGTTTCGGACACCCTGCGCTGGCCGGCCGACGATCAGGTGGACGAGTTCAAGACCCCGGAGCTTCATGCAATCGGAATGGCCCTAGGCGGTGGTCACTCCGTGCAGCGCCTAGCGGATCAGTATGCTCGCGTCCGCCCCGAACAGCGCCGCAAACTGGTAGGGGACGCTCTCAAGGCGGATTGGACGAAATGGGTTACGGGGTGTGCCACCAAGTGGGGCCGAGTCTGATCGTTTCCCCACCTGACCGTTTCTGCTAACGGTTAGCGGATCATGTTTTGAAACGATCCGCAACAGGGACGAATGAGATGGCTTACACCCTTGGAGAAGCCGCAAAGGCAACGGGTATCAGCAAGGCTTCCATATCGCGCGCCATTAACAGCGGACGGATTTCTGCAACAAAAAAGGATGACGGCTCTTTCTCAATCGAGCCGGTCGAACTGCACCGGGTGTATCCCCCAAAGTCAGCCGCACCAGTAACCGAAACGCCTTTTGAAACGCAACGGAACGGCAATGCTGACACCCGTAACGGGTCGGATTCCAATGTGTTGCAGGCACGTCTTGATGCTGCCTTGGAACAGTTACGCGATCGGGACGGCACGATCGACGATCTTCGCCGCCGCCTCGATCAATCGGACGAAGAGAGGCGTGAGGCTCAAGCCCGAGTGATCGGACTACTGGCCGGACCCGGCCTCACGGAATCCAAAAGAGGGTTTTTCGGTCGCCTATTTGGCCGCCCTGACGAGTGAACCGCGATCACGTCCGCCAAGTGAGATTTACACTCCCATCTTGAGATCGAGCTTAATCGTGTCGCCGGGCATACCGGTCAAAACGGCGATCTTCTCGCGGGCGAAAGCCAGCACATCCGCAACAGTGTTAAGCGACGGGCCAGCCTCGGCCAGGATAGCCTCCTCGGGCTCCGGAGCGGCTTCATCGGCCATCTTCCGCACATCCTTGGACACGGTGCCTTCCAGTTCATCGATACTGAAATTCGCGATACGCGGGTACTCTTCCGCGATCCCGTGGCCGACCTGGCTGATTACCGCATCGTCTCCCTTATCGAGCATCACCCACATGCCGTAGTTATTGCGGACGGTGTGGCCGTTCTCGATCCGCGCAGCATAGGACGCATCGAACCGCTTCTTCACCTCGTCGGCGGGAAAGAGATACACGTCTACGTTCTGGGGGTTCAGCCGATCATCAACGGCAGCGACCAGAACGAGGTCCACGTCATCAAGAGTCTTCCAACGCTTTCCATCATCAAGCGGCGGGAAAGCTACCCAGCGGTCGCGGGTGGTGCGGATGCTGGCAGTCTGCGTCTTGCCATCCTTGGTCAGCTCATAGGTGTTGGAGAGACCACGGCCAGGCTGCTTCTTGAGAGCATATCCCTGCTGACGTGCGCCTTCGAGAGCGGCGCCAACCATTAGGTGCCAAGCGGCACTTTCCCCCATTTCTTTCAAGCGCGTCATAACAATTCCCCTCGTTGCCGATTGTCCCGAGCACTGATTCGCTGCGTGACAAGGCTTATTAGGAATTATTGCCGCACTCGTGCAAGCACAATCGTATTAGTCCTGAATTATCCCGGCTCCGGACTGGCCTGAAGGCGAATTAGTGCGAATTGGTATGAGGACTAAAGCCCGGTTACCCCCGTCGGCGCGACAGCCGAGATATTGTGGCCTGATTGACCCCGAGCAGCGCCGCGACGGTGCGCTGCGTGTCGCCCTTGGCAAGCCGCTGTAGCGCCTCGGCCTGCTGGTGAGGGGTGAGGGCTGCTCGCCGGCCGAACTTCACCCCACGGGCCTTCGCCTGGTCGCGGCCGGCTGCGGTGCGCTCCACGATCCGCTGGCGCTCCCAGCTCGCCGCGATCCCCAGCACGGCGATGACGACCTCGGCGAACTGCGAGGTGGTGTCCACCATCGGCTCCGCGATCGAGCGGAAGCCGGCCCCCGCCTCCTTCACCGCATGGAGGATGTTCAACAGGTCACGGGTGTTGCGCGCCAGGCGATCGGTGGCCGTCACCATCAGCACGTCGCCGGCCTCGAGCGCGCCGATCGCGCGCTTGAGCTTCGGCCGCTCGGCCGACGCGGCGCTGGCCTTCTCCTGATAGACTTTCACGCAACCGGCAGCGAGGAGCTGGGCGACCTGCTGGGACAGGTCCTGCCCGTTGGAAGAGACGCGCGCGTAGCCGTAGATCATGCAACCATTGTGCATCGGATATATGCATCATGGAAGCGCCCGGATTTCCGCCGTTTTCGACACGATGCAGAACCTGTGAGTTTTGCATCGTGATCGCGCGAAAGTTCGTCAGGCTGACCTTATTCGACCTTAAAAGACATTCTGCTCGAATACGTGACCAGATCGATTTTCGTGTCGTGTGCATCGCGGGCCGCTCGAAGCTTGTCATCAATTGTGGTGCCGACGATCATACCTGCAACTGGCGCATTGCCAGCAAGGTTCTTCTTAACCCATCCCATGTACCGGGAAAGCTGACCAAATACCTTATCCGCTGCGCGTCCTTTCTTCAGCTCAATAACAACATATCCCTTGCTTTTCTTATCTCGCGCAAGAATATCAATAGGTCCTACAGTGGTTTCGTACTGACGCCCAACAAACTCTAGTGGCCTCTGAACGAAATTGGCAAATCCTGTAAAATTTGCCTCAATAGAGTCTTCTAACGTCTTTTCGCTCAACATCATCTGCCTGAATTTACGCAGGTCCGTTGCGCTAGCACCCATACTCTTCTTGACAGCGGCAGCAGCTTCCACATCACCTCGTTCGGTATATACGTCTAATGCTGTCTGGCGATCTGCTTTAGCGTCTGGGTTTCCCATCCAAGCGAAAAATGCCTTTTCATTGTCGAAGGCGATATACGTGCCATTAGAGGCATAGTCTTCGATCCACTTTCGGACCTCGCCGCGAATAACGCCCTTTTTAAGAAATAGACTGTGATCGTCGTTTACATCAAAAAGTTCTGACAGTTGCCACATGCGCATGGCGTAAGACCGGCCTAGTCGCACGGTGTTTAACAGCGAACCCCGCTTCGTCCCACCAATTTGATAGGCGTCAAGAAGCCGAACGATCTCTTTCCTTTGGGAATCGTCAAGCTCGCGGAATGCTTCAATCTGCTCTATTACTTTGTCGAGATCGCCGATCTGTTTCGCTTTAGCGGCGAACAGCGCATATTCTGTAGTAGACAACCCATCGTCGAGCGACTGTAGCAACCTGACGAGAAACGGCACCGGATGAAGCTGGATGACCCGATGTGCAGCCGAACCAATGGACGGATTCCAAAACTGGTAACGACGTGACTGTAGAGCAAGGATAGCAGAGCCGTTAGTTGCATCCAGAAATTGCCGTCCTACAGGCGTGATCTCTACGAGGTCGCCTGGATCAACCCAAGCTAAACCAAGTGTACCGACTACCTGCTTCAACATTCTCGCCAAGGCGGGGCCTTCAGCTTGTGAGATACCAAGCTTGTTCAGACGCTTGACATAATCCCCTTGGCATTCTCGCCAAGGTCGGGTGCCTTCAAAATCTACTAATGGTGCTAGCCGATCGTGAACCGCCTCAACTGTTACTGCCAGACCCTTGGGTTGATACCAGTATGCATGATCGTCCGCATAGTTTCGGACGAAGCGCTTCCAGCCTGAGGGGAGTTCGGGACGAGCCAGCTTTTTGGGCATCAGACTAGCGTCATTTGCCCATCATCGCTCATTTCAGGTGCGCCGCGACCGTAGGTTTTACGGCGATGCTTAGCGGCAGCTTGTGCACCAGACGTACCGGCTTCCTCCGCTGCAAGGGCTGCAAGTTCCTCTTTGCCAGGATACTTTGCCCTGCCGACAAGAATTACAGGGCTGCCCGGTGCGGCGCGACTAATGCGCCGGCGCGCATAATCGAGATAGCGTTCGCTAATATCGATACCAATCCAACGGCGTCCCATGCGCTCTGCCACCACACAAGTCGTTCCTGTTCCAACGAATGGATCAAGCACGATTTCTCCAGCAAATTCACCGACTGCACCCTGCGTATAGAGGCGCATAAGGCGAGCTGGCAATTTCTCCGGAAATGGTGCCGGATGCCCCTCTTCGCGCTTCACATCCTCAGGATACATAAACCAAACCTGCTGAGCCAGATCAAGCCACTCAGTCCGGCTGAGCTTGTTACCTTGCTTAATATCGTCGGAGAACTTTGGAGGTTTTCCCGGCTTCACATAGACATTTATAAATTCTACAGTATTATTCTCAATTATATTACCTGGTTGTGGATAGCTTCCAAACATCATCTTTGATGTCTGCTTTTGCCATATGAACAGGCTATACCTTTCCAGGTCAGTACTGCCTAAAATGCGCGCTTCTAGGTCAAATGCTATATTCTTGATATGACGGGTATGTTGCTCGATTACCGCCTTTGGAATAGGCATAATCGGAGCATTTATACATAGTTTGCCGTTAGGTCGGAGTACACGAGCGCATTCTTTCCAAACACGCTCCATGTCATCAAGATATGCCTCGTAGCTAACCCAGCCCGTACTATCCCCATCATATTCGACAGCGGTCCAATAAGGGGGAGAGGTGATAATTTGATCGATGCAGCCATCAGGCATCAGCCGCATGATGTCTGCCGCGTTTCCAGCATGCAGGTTGCCAACCATCTCGTCGATGAGCGGCACCCCTTGCAGCGTACTTGTCGGTTGATTCATGCCCATCGCTCCAGCTTGTATAACGACGTCCGCTGTCGAACCAGCGCGATCGAACGTCACCAGCACCGTCTGTGCCGCATACATGACGCGATCAGTCGCCAAGTCCCGAGATAAGGTCAGGCAGCTTCGAGCGTTGGAATGCGCGCGATGATGTCGGCGTCCCTCACGGATTGCACGCGCAAGTCAAAGTTACGCTGCATGTTCACCCACATCTCCGGTGCAGTGCCGGTGAGCTTGCCGATCCGAAGCGCCATAGTCGGGGTGACATCCTGCTTTTCGGCAAGGATATCGTAGAGGGTCTGCCGCGACACCTCGATCAGCCTGGCGATCTCCGCCTTGGGCTTGTTGAGCGCGGGCAGAATGTCCTCCCGCAGCAGCTCACCGGGGTGCATCGGGGCAAGGCCGGATACGAGCTGGTTCATCATCTGTCTCCTGTCCGGGCCGATCCCGGATCATCATGCGTCTCTGTGTAAGACCTATATGTAAACTAAAGCCTTACATGTCAAGCATTGGCTGACAGATTTTTGGGGAGGGGTACGCCCCTCCTCAATGATAGTCCTCGATGTTCACGTCGATCGCATTGCCGTCATCCCAAGCCCATGTGACCCGGTAATTGCCGCTGGCATCGACTGCGTATCGTTTGGGCTTGGTGCTCAACCCATGAAAGCGAAAGCCCGGAACATTCATGTCCTCGGGCTTCGTCGCAGCATCCAGCGTGAGCAGGATGCGGCGAACGCGGTTGTGGTTCTGGACGGGAAGTTTTGAGCCATCTCCCTTGGTGGCGAAGGCTTCGAGCGCCTTGCTGGTGTATGTTTTAATCATAGACACATTGTAAGGCATTTCCTGACATTTGTCAAGCATTACCTTACACTCTGCCGAAAACGATTCTTCGGCGGCGACCCTACCGCCCGAAACCGATATCCGGCCCGTCACGTCCACGCTGACGGTCTGGCTCCTGCTCTCGCTGCCGATCCCGTCCACGCTGCCCCGGTTGGTCCAGCTCGATCGCCGGCATCTGGTCGCGCTGGGGTGACTGGTCGAGCGCCGGCACCGCCTCGAACCCGCCCTCGCTGCTGGTCTGCAACCCCGATCGCATCGCCCGCGCTGCGCCCTGGACCAGGCTCGACATGCCCTGCATCGTCAGCTCGGCCCGCTCGCGGAGCTGGTGGGACCATTCCCGTATCCGCTCCTGACCGCGCTCGATGTAGAAGCCCAATCCTCGCTTCTCCATGATCGCTTCGTTCACCTGCCCGCGCGGGGTGACCGCGTGCGGCTCCTCGCCGGCCGCGATCTGCTCCCGTTCGGCGCGCCGCTCGATCGCGGCCGATGCATGGCCCATCTTTACGGTTGGCTCGATATCCAGCCCCTGACGCTCGTAGCTGCGATGATCGACCCGTTCCGGCACCTGGGCGAGTTCCAGCGCGTCGTTGACCATGCCGGCCCACCGCTCACGGATCGCCTCTACCTCGACCGAGGCCGTCGTGCGCACGTCGAGCTGGCGCGTCTTCGCCCCCAGCCCGTCCGCCTCCGCCACCCGCGTCGTCGTCATGACGTGCGCGTGGTGGTTACGATCGTCGCCGTAATCATGCGGGGCGTGGATCGCCGCATCGACCGCCACCCCATAGCGGTCGCGGATATCCTCCGCGAAGGCACGAACCAGATCGCGGCGCTGGCCGGCGTCCAGCTCGGCCGGCAGCCCCAGCTCGTACTCTCGCGCAACCTTGGCGTCCTTGCGCTTCTCCGCAGCCTCGGCCGCGTTCCACAGGGCGGAGCGATCCTGCGCCCACTCCGCGCCCTCCGGCGCGACGATGAACGCATCCTCGACGCCGCCCCGTCGCGTGTAGTCGTGCACCAGGCCGTCGCGCTCGTTTTCGAGACAGACGCCGGCACGATACGCGACCGCCGCGACCGCGCTGCGCCCGGTCGAACGCGACACCGATTTCACCGCCAGATGGTAGATCGCCATCGCCGCGCCTGCCTTCTCCAACGTGGTCCAGCGGCGTTGCGCTGGTCGGGGTGTGGGGCGGAGGCCCCGCTGTCGCATCGCGACATGGGTGCAGGGTATCCCTGCCGCACGCATTACGCAGTAATGCTAAAGTGCGCCCTTGTCTCCTACTGTCGTCTCGGGTGGCTTCGTTTGCTGGATTGCGCTATAGTCGCTTCGTTATCGAGCTTTCACGCGGGGAAGGTATGGCGGCACCCACACGCGATTCGATCGAGCAGGCACAGAAAAGGGTCGATCAGGCGAAGGCCCGTCTCGCCGCGCTCAACGCCCGTGTCGCTGCCGAAGGTCGCCGCCTCGACACTCGCCGCAAGATCATCCTGGGCGGGCTGCTCATCGACGCCGCCGCCAAGGACAAGCGGTTCGCCGGCATCGTCTCCGAGCTGACCCACCGCATCAGCCGGGATCAGGATCGCAAACCGTTCGAGGGATGGACACTGCCCGGGGAGGATCGCTGATGGACCGGGACCGGGAGGACGATCCCCGCCACCTGCTCGAACAGGCACGCCAGCTCCACGAGTCCGGACGCGGAAGGGGAATGGCGCGTGGTGGTGGCCGGACCGATCCCCCGGCCGGCAAGTTCGATCCCGCCGAGTTTGACACGCCCCCCGATCCGCCACCCTCTGCCGCCGGGCGCGCGCGCGATGCCGCCGACGCCGCCCAAGCGCACAGCTTCTTCTCCCACCTCGACACCAACATCCAGCGCGTCCTCGCCGGCTTTGGCACCCTGCGCGACCTAGTGGCCGACGTGCGCGCCAGCCTTGCCGATGCCGCCGCCAGGGACGCACAGCGCGCCGAGGACGAGGAAGCCCGTGACAAGGCCATAGCGGCCCGCCTGGTCGATCCTGCCACCCTGGAGGCCCGTGCGGAGGCTGGAGCGCGTCGTGGGGCCACAGACGGCCTTGCCGGGGCGGGAGAGGCCCTGCGGCGTCGGATCGACGCTGACACGGCCGCGCATACCGCCTTGGCGGATCGTTTTGCCGCTGATGCCGCCGATCGCCGCGCCCATGAGCAGCGCCGGCGCCGGTGGGACAGGTGGTGGAACGGTGCGCTCGCCGCCTTCGCCCTGCTGGTGCCGATCGCCGGGGGTTACGGCTACTACCTGGGTAACGGGGCCGGCGAGGCATCGGGCTATGCCCGCGCCCGTGATGAAACGGCTGCGGCGAGCTGGGCCAACACTACCAACGGCAAGCTCGCCCGCCGCATCGATCAGGCCAGCGAACAGACCATCCCCGCCATCGCCGCCTGCCCCAAGGATCACGGCTGGAAACGCCAGAAGCGCGACGGGGCCTACTGGTGCTTCGGCGCGAACCCCGACGCCAAGACCTACAGCGGGTGGCTGCTGCCATGAACCGGGATGACACCGCCCGCACCTGGCAGCTCGTCATGGTCGGGGACGGCCTGCACCGCATCACGGCCGACGCGCAAGCCGACATGGCCCGGCTGCTCGACCTCGATCCCGCCATCTCTCATCTGACCGTCGAGGTCGGTGACACGTCCGTCCACGTCGCCCGCGACTGGCCCAGCGACCGGATGGAGGAAGCCGATCGCCTGATCGACCGCATCGCCAGTTCGGGAGTGTCCGCGATCGTCGTCCATCCCCGACAGGATCATCCACCCCGCCGCCTGACGATCGGTGAATGATCGCACGCCGGCCTCGCTCCGAGTCCTCCTTCGCCAAGCCTGCGGCCGGTAGGCCGCTCCTGTGACGGCGTAGCCGGCACGCATCATCGGCGCATCGGCCGGAGGCCGATTCCGCTTGTCGTCATGCAACGCCAGCCTCGCGCGCGCGATGATTCCAGATTCTATTGATTCTATGATTCAGGGGTCGCCTAGTCGCTGATTTAAAACGATTAAATGGCCCGACCTACGACAAATGGGGTGCTCAGTTACGACAAATGGGGTGGGCACCTACGAGGAATGGGGTGGGTAGTTGCGACAAATCGGGTGGTGATGCGATCTGTGACAAGATCATTGATCTTATGTCGCATCTGGCTAAGGTTCCGAC
>NZ_CP005092.1 GCF_001563265.1 Sphingobium sp. TKS
ATGGGGAAGACGATGAAAGTGGCCGCTGACCGGGCCTTCGATGAGACCAAGACCGTGCTGCCCGCAGAGGTCGCCCGTGGGGTCTACATGCAGAACGCGCCTAGTCTTCAGGCACTCAAACTCATGCACCTGATGATTGGCACGGCAGGCGGGCGTATGGCCGAGGACGTGAGCCACCAAATCCGGCTGTCCGACATTCGCAGAATTGACGGGATGCGGAACCATGACCGCGCCAGCCTGACCCCGCTGTTTCAGGAACTGGCGGCGGCTGTCATGACCCATGACGACCCGGAAAAGATGATTGTGACCATCGGCGGCCTGCTCGATGAGGCTCGTCTTGATTACCGTCACGAGGTCAGCGGCGATCTGCTGGTGACATGGTGGTTTCGTCGCACCTTCCGGCGCATGGCCGAAGAATCAAACCATTGGGCCATTCTCGACCGACAGACCGTGTTTCACCTCGGCAGCAAATATTCAGTGCTGCTGTTCCAGCACATCGCCAGCCTGACGAACCTCGATCACACCAACAGCCGGACCTTTACGGTGCCGGAATTGCGCGCCGTTTTAGGCATCCCAGAGGGTAAAGTTAAGCGGTTCGCAGACCTCAAAAAGGACGTTCTGACGCCAGCGATTGAGGAGATCAGCCAGCTATCACGCTTCACCCTGACGGCCACCCCGCGCAAGATCGGGCGCACGGTCGCCAGCGTCGAAATTTCGTGGACGGAAAAAGAAACGGAAGCGAAGGTCGACACCAAGCGCGAACTGGACCGGCCCAAGCTGGGCCGAAAGGCGCGGCGTGATGGATCGGTCGAGACGGTGAGTGCCTCGCAGGCGTTCCCGGAGGCCGGTTCCATCGTCTATTCGCCATGGGGGGATGTGGCCCGTGCCGAACTACCACAGCCGCGCCGCGACCTCGATCTTGTGGCAGATGACTTCCGCCGCTGGTGTGCTGGCCGGGGCATCGATCTGACCGCCAAGAACATCGAAACGACTTTCCGAGGCTTTTGTCGGAAGGTTGAACCGGCCCGATAGATCGGCCAGAGCGGCACCCCCGATGATGCAACCGGTATATAGATACTATACAGGCCAACTTAACAGCGAGTGACACTATGGGTATCACCCTAAGAGAAGCGTCGGAAAAGGTCGGTGTCACCCGCCAAACGCTCATGAAAGCAATCAAGACAGGACGCGTTTCCGGCAAAAAGTCAGATAATGGCGAGTGGCGGATTGAGCCTGTCGAACTGTTCCGCGTATGGCCCCCTGTAAATGAGGTGCAGCAACCTTTACAGCCTGATATAACAGGCAGTGACACCCCCGGTTTACAAGCTGAAAACAGGCTGTTGCGTGAGCAGGTTGCGGAACTGCGTGAAGAACGGAATGCTTGGCGAGAACAGGCGCAACGACTTGCCCTGACCGATCAACGTACCGCCACACAGCCGGCCCCCCAGCGGGGGTTCTGGTCACGCCTGTTTGGTCGCCAGGACGACAGCCCCAGCGGCGATGAGACGTGATAGCATTAGAAGGAAATTGATATGGTTACCCTCTCTCAAACGGTCATCGCATTCCGAAGCCGGATAGAAGACGAAGCGGTGTTCCTCGATACCTGCGAGGGTGGTAATCCGGGCACGCCTAGCAACCGGTCGATCTGGCTGCTGGGGATTGAGCCGGGTTGGTCCCTCGCCGATGAAGCAGCCGACGACGAAATAGACGCCGAGCGTGAGGCGAAGTTGACAGCTTATGCGGTGGAACTCCAACTCGAGTGGCCGTTTAACCGAAATGCCTTCAAGCTACTGAGTACGCTGAACGGTGGCGTGCCCGAGGATTATCGCGAATTTGCATTGGCTGCGCGCCCCTTCGAAAGGGGCTCAACCGGCTATTTCAAGGCCAATCTCTTCCCCGAACCTTGTAACAATGTCGGCGAGTGGGATGATGTCTCGGCCACTAAGACGGGCTTCACCACGAAGGATGCCTATCGTTCATGGATGCGGAAAAATCGTTTCCGGATCATGACTAAGTGGATCGAACGATGCCGACCGCGCTTGGTGATTGGGACCGGCCTCACCCATCTTGACGACTTTCTCGCCATCACCGGCACCACCGAAAAGCCGCCAGCCCACATAGTTACGGTGAATGGTCACGCAAAGCGGTTGCACGTCGCGACGTGCGGCACAGTTCCTGTCGCAGTCATTCCTCATCTCAGCGGAGGATCTCACGGCCTCAACAGCAATGAGGCAATCGCGTTGGCGGTAGCCCACATTCGAACCGAACTTGGGCTTTAGTCATCGGTGTTGCGCCAATCCTGCTGGGATTGGCCGCCCCAGCCACGACCGCGCCGCCGCTTACGAAAAATTGTTATGTCTATTGCCGCGCCATCCCGACCGTAGCATGACAACGTGGATTCACTCGGTGTTCCGTAAGAACACTACCGCATTTACGGATCCCCTCATGAAGATGTTTCTTATGGCCAGTACATTTCTGGCTCTTGCCGCTTGCACATCCGAACCCAATCAAAACAACGCTAAGGCAATGCTCCAAGCGAACGACCCGAAGGTTTGTGCCGCGAACGATGTGCAGCGCACAGCGCTGAGCCTACTCAGCGAAAGCTACCAAAGTTATCTCGACGCTGGCGGCAAGCCGATTGAGTTCAAAGCAGTCAACTCCACCGGTATAAACGCCGACATTCATGAAATTGCATGCTCCGCAAATGTTTCATTCGGTCCAACAACATTTCTTGGTGCTAACGTCCCGGCTGCTACGCTTCCCATTATCTATACAGTCCGGCCTTCACTCAGCCAAGACAGTGATTTTGTAGTTACATCGCAGGCTGAAGACCCGGTGAAATTGCGGCTCTCGTCAATCATTCAAAACTACATGTCCGGCAAACAAGGTTCGCGGGACACTCAATCTCCCCCAGCAGCATCCTCTAGCGAACAGGCATTCCCGCCCGCTGCCGCGACCTCCGACCGGGATAGTACCTCCGCCTCTATCTGGGAGAACAATCAAAGCGTAAGCGGCAACTGCCGCGTGTCCGTGGCAGGCGAAATGGTCATGGACGGACCTTGTAGAGGCCTCGGCCATGGAACCTCTGTATTCGTAACTGCGGAACGTGATGGTTGTTCTATCGAGCTTTCTCGCAGTAAAGGTACGGTAAAAGGCAAAGTGTTTGCCTATAAGAACACTTGCGGTTCTCCTGAATCGGCTCCAAATAATTCCGATGTTGATCTCGGGGTTTTCGCTGCGGAAGGCGAATGCTTGCGCTCCAACTCGGCTTCGGTCTGCCTCGCGCCTAGCGAATAAAAGCCCCGCCTGCTGTCGGAAAACCATCCTCACAAACTCATCCCTCGATCCCGTTGCAGGGCCAACTCGCGCTCGTGGAACAGCTGGCCCACCGCACGCGCCATCTGCGGTTCGCGCTGGATTCGCTCGATGTAGAGATCCTTGGTGTGCTGGTTGGCCCCGTTATAGGCGTCCACCGCCTTGCGGAGCGCCTCCGGGGTCGCCTTCCAGTCGCTGTTATGGTCGCCATAGCCATGAGCGCCCGCCTCGCGCTTCCCGGCAATGGTCTTGAACTTCTCCGCCACCTTTTCCCGTTCCCGCATCTGCTGGCGCTCCTGTGCCTGATCACGGGCGCGCTCGGCGGCAAACCGCTCCTGACGCTGCGCCTCGGCGGCATCGCGCCGATCGCGATCGACCGCGCCGCTCAGGGTCGCTGCGAACTCATGCAGCCTGCCTGATATCCGCTGCCCCGCATCGCGCAGCCACTCAGTCCCCCGCTCGATATACTGGCGCAGGCCCCGCTGCTCGATGACGCCGGCGTTGTGCTGGCCCACCATCGTTACTGGCTCATAATCCCGCCCCTCCCGCATGGCCTGATGCTCGGCACGGCGCTCCATCGCTGTCGCGCTCGGCCCCATATGCACGGTCGCTTCCTGTTCGATTCCGCGCCGCTGGTGGCTGCGATGGTCCACCCGCTCCGGGACGTTCGCCCGTTCCAGCGCCGCATTCTGCATCTCGGCCCACCGGCCACGCCAGCGCTCGACCTCCCCACTCGTCTTCTGGTCCAGTTCGCGGGTCTTCTCGCCCAGCCCTTCCGGGCCGATCCGCCGCGTCGTCGTCAACAGATGGGCATGATGGTTGCGATGGTCGCCCTCGCGACCTGGTGCGTGGATCGCCACGTCCACCGCCACCCCGTGCCGCTCGCTGATCTCCCGTGCGAGGCCCAGCGCAAGCTCGCACCGCGCTTCGGCCGACAACTCGGCCGGAAGCGCGATTTCATATTCGCGGGCGACGGTGGAGTTCTTGCGCGTCTCGGCCTGCTCGGCGGCGTTCCAGAGCGCGGCACGGTCACTGGCCCACGCCGGGGCATCGGCGGGCATGACAAGGGCGTTATGTTCGACGCCCTGCTTGCGGGTGTAATCGTGGACGAGGCCGGTGCGCTCGTCCGTGATTTCGACGCCCGCACGATAGGCTGCCGCTGCCGTCGCGCTACGACCGGCGGAACGGCCTATCGTCTTCACCGCAAGATGGAAACTCGCCATCGCCGCGCCCTTGCTAGCCATGCGGGAGCATGGCGCGGGCGACAGCCCGCTGGGTTCAGGGGTATCCCCTGACGCACGCAAACGCAAGTTTGCATAAGTGCGCCCTTCCTCTCTTTCGCTCGGTCGGGTCCGGTGCTATCAGTATCGCACAGCGAAAGGATTGACCATGGCTGCTCCAACGCCAGAGGCTATCGAAACCGCCCGTCGCAAGGTCCAGCAGGCCAAGGCCCGGTTGCAGGCATTGGAAGCCCGCGCCGCCACCCTGAACCGCAAGGCCGATGCCCGCCGCAAGATCATCCTCGGCGGTCTGCTCCTCGATGCCGCCATGAAAGACCCCGCATGGGAATCCCGCCTCAATGACCTAATGAGCCGGATCAGCCGCGATCAGGACCGCAAGGCGTTCGAGGGCTGGACCTTCAAGGGTGGCCCCGCCGATGCCTGATCCCTTCGACCCTGCCGAGTTTGATGCTCCCCCTCCCTCCGATCCCGGCGCAGACTATCGCACCCTGCTCGACGCCATGCGCAAGGCCGGGGCCGAAGGGGTCGCCCACCAGGTCGCCGCACTGGCCCATAAGATCGAGCAGGACGCCCGCCAACGCGCCGAATGGACCAAACAGGCAGGGGCAGGGGTCGATGCCCTCCAACGGGCCGCTGGGGAGCTTCAGCGGGTCAGCGCAGGGGTCTGGTGGGATCGCCTGAAGGAATGGATCACCGCCGCCCTCATCGGGCTGGGACTGATCTTCGCCGCGGCCCTCGCCTACCGCTGGGCACAGGAACCCAAAATCGAGCGCCAGCTATACGGATGCACCGCCAAATGGGACGCCAAAACCCAGACATGCAAGGGCAAGTGGGTGCCGTTGCAAGCGCAATAGGCTACCAGTTTATGGGTGTACAAAAATTATTGCGCACTCGGTTTAATGGGTGTACGAAATATCATGGAAATCGAGTTTGACCCGGCCAAGGATGAAGCAAATAGCGCCAAGCATGGCGTATCCTTGCAGGCTGCGGCAGGGTTCGATTGGGACACGGCGTTTGAGCGCGAGGATGACCGCTTCGACTATGGAGAGGTCCGGTTTGTCGCCCTGGGCATGATCGGTGATCGCCTGCACGTGCTGGTTTTTACCGAAGGCTCTCACGACGATGCAATCCGCGCCATCAGCCTGCGCCCGGCAGAAAAGCACGAAGTGAGGTTCTATTATGGCCAAGTTTGATCCTGAAATTCACGACGACAACCCGCCGATGGATGCGGCCTTCATGGCCGGGTTGAAGCCGTCGCGGCGCGGGCGTCCCAAGTCGGAAACCCCCAAGGTGGAAGTCAAAATCCGCTTGGACGCAAAGACGGTGGAGCATCTGCGCGACAGCGGTCCGGGATGGCAGACCCGTGTAAACGCTTTGCTCGGCCAGCTTGTCGCGGCAGGGCAAATCTGATTGTTGTCCTAGCAGGAACAGCCACCGTTTACAGGCCAACGCTTCCGCTCATAGTCATCGACTAGCGTGGCCAGCGCATCGAGACGAACCTCGTCTGCGCTGCCTGCCTCCGCGTTCCAGCGCGCGCGAATTTCATCGACCGCCATCCGATGGTCTTCATCGTTCCGGATAGGTTTAATATCCATTCGCCTGTCCTTCAAATCAGCCCGACGACAAGTAGCAAGGCACGGTCCACGGCCTTCATCCGCTCATCGTCAAGCCGCCCGAAAGGCTCGCTGATTTTCGAGCGCGGCAGGGTGGAGAGCTTGTCCACCATCACCTGCGAAAGCACGCGCAACCCGTTGGCGTTGTCCGGCTCGACAGTGATGCGAAAGGCAGCGTCCCGCACGGCGCTGGTGATCGGGCAGATCACGACGCTCTCCAGAGCGGCCAGAAGATTCGATTGCACAATGAGGGCCGGGCGCGGTTTGCCGTAGTCGCCTTGCAATGAAACCGCGACAATATCGCCTCGCTTCACTGCCACTCCTCGATCTGCCCCGCCGCTTCTTCGGTAAACCGCAGCACGTCCAGTTCTGCCGGGTCGCCCCTCAGCTTCAGGCATTGCTGACGCACACGCTCCGCGAAATCAGCGGCGCGTGTGTCAGGAACCCAAAATTGGACGGGCCGAAACCCCGCCGCGCGCATCCGCTGGCGGTGTTGATCTACCTTGTCAGCCCTTTGCTTGATCGCGGCCATGTGAGTCTCCGATAGGTATCATGCAGAGTTACATGATACCTATCCCACCTATTTTCCGCAAGCTCTATCCGAAAATTGCCCTCTGGTGCCCGTTAGGGCACCGCCCAGCCCTTTGGAGGATTTTCCTGCCCAGAAGTGCTTCCCTGCGTTCTACGGGCCGGAAATCGCCTCCTACACCCCCTGATAGCCCAAATCGGAACCGCGCGGTTGGGACAGTCCTCGCCAAGATATGCGCGGCCTTTCGACCTGCCAAAGGACAGGGAAGGGAAAATGGATGCCGTTAGCTGTTGGCGCTTTCCTAACTCCGAATTTCATCAAAAGAAGGCGGGCCGAACAGGTCTGCCCCTCCTTGTTCTAATAGTTCTAATAGTTCAGGGGAAAATACACATTATATTTCAATTGTTTACGCAGCCAAAAGTGGGGAATGGGGCCGCAAAAGTGGGGAATGGGGCCGCAAAAGTGGGGAATGGGGCGGAAATCACGGCTTGACAGGTGGAAATAGTCACCTCTTAAATCCCACTT
>NZ_CP005093.1 GCF_001563265.1 Sphingobium sp. TKS
GTGACAGATACGCGCACCTTGCCCGCCACCAAGCCTCAGCCTAGCCGATGGGTCCAGACTGACCGTGCATCGCATGAGGCTTGGGCGCGCTTAAGCGCATCAAACCCCAAGGCTGGGGCCTTACTACATCTGCTTGCCGCTCGGGTCGGAGATAATAATGCTGTTGTAGTAAGTCACAAGACATTAGCAGAATTGCTAGGGGTTAGATCAATTACAACTATTAAGACAGCAATAACTGCACTTGTTTCTGGAAATTGGATTGAAGTCAGGCGGATTGGTGAAAACGGCACTGTCAACGCATATGTGTTGAACGATAGAGTTGTTTGGTCTGGACCACGTGAAGGGCTAAGATACAGCCTATTTTCTGCAACTGTCGTCGTCTCCGACAGCGAACAGCCGGACCGCGATACTTTGGGCAAGCAAGAACCACTACGCCGCCTTCCCCCGATAGGTGAGCGTCAGCTACCGCACGGCGACGGACTTCCCCCTCCTTCGCAACCGTTCCTAGATGGAATTGAGCCTGATCTGCCCGCCACCGAACAGCAGAACCTCGATCCGGCGATGCAAGAGGAACTATCCCAGCTCGTCATCGGCCTAGGAAACAGGCTCCGCGCGCCCGATGCCTCTCCCCCTGACGATGCAACCGATATATAGATACTATACAGGCCGACTTAACAGCGAGTGACATCATGGGTATCACCCTAAGAGAAGCATCCGAAAAGGTCGGTGTCACCCGCCAAACGCTCATGAAGGCGATCAAGACAGGCCGGGTTTCCGCCGAAAAATCCGATAACGGCGAATGGCGCATTGAACCTGTCGAGCTATTTCGTGTCTGGCCCCCTGTAAATGGGGTGCAGCAACCTTTACAGCCTAACATAACAGGCAGTGACACCCCCGGTTTACAGGCTGAAAACAGGCTGTTGCGGGAGCAGGTTGCCGAACTGCGTGAAGAACGGAACGCTTGGCGGGAGCAAGCCCAACGGCTCGCCCTCACCGATCAGCGCGCTGTCTCGCAGCCCAGCTCCCGCCCCGGCTTCTGGTCGCGCCTGTTCGGCCGCCAGGGCGACAGCCCTAGCGGATAGTGATGAATCCATTGAGAAAATTGTTGCGGTTTCGCAACATATTAGAAAAAACTCAGTTGACCTCAAAATATTTCTTGTATTTTTTAGTTTAGCAGTTACCCCCCCCCCCCCCGCTAGGGTCGCGAAAATTAGTCATGTTTCGTGTTTACTTAGGGGGTTTATTAATGAAGAAGATTATTACTTGCGCCGTTCTTGCGTCTGCCGCTCTTGCTACGCCTGCTTTCGCGCAGGATGAAGCCGACAAGGGTATGTATTTCCAACTTCGCACCGGCGTTGCTGACCTCAACAATCCCGATTTCGCCATCATCGACACATGGTCCGAGCCGAACAATCGCCTCGACACGAAGCTCAACACCAAGTCCGCTGCAACCTTTGGCGGTGAGCTGGGCTATGATTTCGGCGGCGTCCGCGTCGGCCTCGAACTGGCCTATCAGCGCAACAAGGTGAAGGGCATCACGCTCAAGAGCCTGAACGGCACCGCGATCACGGCCGAGGACCTCTCCGATGTTGTCGAAGGTCTTGGCGAACTCGACATTATCAGCGTCGATGATTTGGACGGCGTTGACATTAACGGCACCACGATCAGCGCGACCAACGGCTCCGTCGCTAAGCTGCGCCAGCTCGCCGTGATGGCGAATGTCACCTACGATATTCCGCTCGGCGGCAACACGTTCAAGCCCTATGTCGGCGTGGGCCTCGGCGCGGTCGGCTCACACCTCAAGGCGCTGGGCGAGGATGACGGCTCGGTTCGCTTCGCATGGCAGCTCCGCGCCGGTGCAGCCGTGAAGGTGACGAAGGGCATCGATCTGACCGCCGATTACACCTATCGTCAGACCGGCAGCGGCAAGCTGAACTTCGGGGACGAGGACGTGGAATATCGCCTCGGTAAAACCAAGGCTTCGCTGTTTCAGGTCGGTCTGCGCTTTACGCTCTGATCCGCGACCCTCTCAAATCGCGATAAGTGAGAAACCCTCCTGCTCTGCGGGAGGGTTTTTTCTTGGCTATACGATCCGATCATATGCGACCGAATCATATATGATCGGATCGTATATCGCCGTCACAAGCTCATGCCCCGGTCGCGTTGCAGGATCAGCTCCCGCTCACCGATGAGCTGACCCACGGCGCGCGCCATTTTCGGTTCACGCTGGATCTGCTCGATATAAAGATCCTTGGTGTGCTGGTTGGCCCCGTTATAGGCGTCCACCGCCTTGCGGAGCGCTTCCGGGGTCGCCTTCCAGTCGCTGTTATGGTCGCCATAGCCATGCGCGCCCGCCTCGCGCTTCCCGGCGATGGTATTGAACTTCTCGGCCACCCGCTCGCGTTCCCGCACCTGCTGGCGCTCCTGCGCTTCCTGACGGGCGCGATCGGCGGCTAGACGCTCCTGCGCTTCGCGGGCGAGTTGCACCTCGGCCGCCTCGCGCCGATCGCGCTCGACCGCACCGCTCAAGCTGGCCGCAACATCGTGCAGCCTGCCCGCGATCCGCTGCCCCATGTCTCGCAGCCATTCCGTCCCGCGCTCGATATACTGGCGCAGGCCGGCCCGCTCGACGACGCCGGCGTTGTGCTGACCTACCGCCGTCACCGGCTCATAGGCCCGCCCTTCCCGCGCGGCCACCTGCTCGGCCCGCCGCTCCATCGCCGTCGCACTCGGCCCCATATGCACGGTGGGTTCCTGCTCGATCCCCTGCCGCTGGTGACTGCGATGGTCCACCCGGTCGGGGACGTTCGCCAGTTCCAGCGCCCGATTCTGCATCTCGGCCCATCGTTCCCGCCACCGCTCGACCTCGCCGCTCTGCTTCTGGTCCAGCTCGCGCGTCTTTTCCCCCAGCCCCTCAGGGCCAAGGCGGCGCGTCGTCGTCAACAGGTGGGCATGGTGATTGCGCTGGTCGCCCTCGCGACCAGGTGCATGGATCGACACGTCCACCGCCACCCCATGCCGCTCGCTGATTTCCCGCGCGAGGCCCAAGGCCAGCTCCCGGCGCTCGTCGGCCGACAGCTCGACGGGCAGCGCGATTTCATATTCCCGCGCCACGGTCGCGTTCTTGCGCGTCTCCGCCAGCTCGGCCGCGTTCCATAGCCGCTCGCGGTCGGCCGCCCACTCCGGCGCGTCGGTCGGCAACATCAGCTCGCTATGCTCGACGCCCTGCTTGCGGGTGTAATCGTGGACGAGGCCGGTGCGCTCGTCCGTGATTTCGACGCCCGCACGATAGGCTGCCGCCGCCGTCGCGCTGCGACCGGCGGAACGGCCTATCGCCTTCACCGCAAGATGGAAACTCGCCATCGCCGCGCCCTACCTTGCCATGCGGGAGCATGGCGCGGGCGATAGCCCGCTGGGGTGGAGGGGTATCCCCTCCCGCACGCAAACGCAAGTTTGCATAAGTGCGCCCTTCCTCTCTTTCGTTCAGTCGGGTCCGGTGCTATCAATATCACTCAGCGAAAGGATTGTGCATGGCCGCTCCGACGCCAGAGGCTATCGAAAACGCCCGCCGCAAGGTCGAACAGGCCAAGGCCCGGTTGCAGGCATTGGAAGCGCGCGCCGCCACCCTGAACCGCAAACAGGACGCCCGCCGCAAGATCATCCTCGGCGGCCTGCTCCTCGATGCCGCGATGAAAGACCCCGCATGGGAATCCCGCCTCAATGACCTGATGGGCCGGATCAGCCGCGATCAGGATCGCAAGGCGTTCGATGGCTGGACCTTCAAGGGCGGCCCCGCCGATGCCTGACCCGTTAGACCCCGCTGAGTTCGACGCCCCGCCCCCTGCCGATCCCGGCGCGGATTATCGCGTCCTGCTCGATGCGATGCGGCAGGCCGGGGCCGATGGGATCGCGCAGCAGTCGGCCGCGCTGGTCCAGCGGATCGAGCAGGACGCCCGCCAGCGCCTCGAATGGGGGCAACGGATGGGAACGGCGGTCGATGATCTCCAGCGCGTGGCGGGGCAGCTCCAGCGGGTCAGTGCCGGGATATGGTGGGACCGGCTGAAGGAATGGCTCTCGGCCGCCCTGATCGGGCTGGGCCTGATCTTCGCCGCGGCCCTCGCCTACCAGTGGGCGAAGGAACCCAAGATTGAACAGCGGCTATACGGCTGCACCGCACGATGGGACGCCAAAACAGGCAAGTGCAAAGGCGACTGGGTGCCGTTGCAGGCAAGGGAATGACCGACGCCCTTCAAATCAGCCCGACGACAAGGAGCAAGGCGCGGTCCACGGCCTTCATCCGCTCATCGTCAAGCCGCCCGAAAGGCTTGCTGATTTTCGAGCGGGGCAGGGTCGAGAGCTTGTCCACCATCACCTGCGAGAGCACACGCAACCCATTGGCGTTGTCCGGCTCGACGGTGATGCGAAAGGCAGCGTCGCGCACGGCGCTGGTGATCGGGCAGATCACGAGGCTTTCCAGCTCGGCCAAAAGATTCGACTGCACAATGAGGGCCGGGCGAGGCTTGCCGTAGTCACCTTGCAACGAAACCGCGACAATATCGCCTCGCTTCACTGCCAGCCCTCGACCTGCGCCGCCGCTTCCTCGACAAACCGCAGCGCGTCCAGCTCCGCCGGGTCGCCCTTCAACTTCAAGCATTGCTGGCGCACACGCTCCGCGAAGTCAGCCCCGCGCGTGTCGGGAACCCAGAATTGGACGGGCCGAAACCCCGCCGCACGCATCCGCTGGCGGTGCCGATCTACCTTGTCAGCCCTTTGCTTGATCGCGGCCATGTGAATCTCCATAGGTATCATGCTAAGTTACATGATACCTCTTTGACTGCTCCCCCGCAAGTTCCTTCACTCCGATTTGCCTCTGGCGTCCCGCAGGGGCGCCGCCGAGCCTTTGGATGGCACAAAAGCCACCCCCAAGCGCCTCCCTGCGTCCTACGGGCCGGAAATCGCCTCCTACACCCCCTGATAGCCCGTAGGAACTTTGCCGTAGGAACTGCCCTTTGCGGGAATATGCGACCGTATGAGCTGGGCGTCTCCAACCCATAACGCGCGCCGCGATTAGCGGCGCTCATTGTTCACTTTTTGTTCCTATCTAAAGGGGCTGCTTCGCCAGCGCTTAGGTCCGCGCTTGCACCCCCTTTAGATCATATAGAAGGGCGAGATTTTTTATTGCGTAATTTCAATGTGTTGGCGGGGGGGGGTAGCCAGTAGCTGATTGGCTAGGGGTAGCCAGTAGCTGATTGGCTAGGGTCTGTCGATTTTCACCAATTTATTGTCGATAATTGACGTTGATTTTTGATAATTTTCTGGCGATAATCGGACATAGATTGACTGCCCCTAGCCAATCTATGTCCGATTTCTCGACACTGGAGTCACACCCCT